>DASPQI010000001.1:0-3076 GCA_035625045.1 Syntrophales bacterium
CAATATTCTCGAATGCGGAAGGGCTGATCTTTTCCCCTTCTCACCCGCTGCAAGTAACAATGCGGCCATGCTTGCCGCCTGCCCCATACATACTGTACAAACCGGAGGTTTAATATATTGCATGGTGTCGTAGATTGCCATTCCCGAGCTTACATTACCTCCTGGCGAGTTCAGATAGAAAAATATCTCCTTATCCGGATCTTCTGATTCGAGATATAACATCTGCGCTATAATGAGATTAGCAATATCATCATCAATTGCTGTACCGAGAAAGATTATCCTATCCTTCAGGAGCCTTGAATAAATATCAAAGGCCCTTTCACCCCTTCCATCTTGTTCAATTACCATCGGAATTAAGGGCATTTGCCGCCCTCCTTATATCTTAATTTTTTATTATCTTTATTTTCGCTTCTTTTTCAATAAAACTGAAGACCTTTGCATTTAAAATTTCACTCTTTATATCTTCAATCATCTTGCCGTCTTCCAAAGATTTCTTTAAGGAATCATAAGTTTGTGATCTTTGAGCAGCGATTTCCTGAATCTTCTCTTCAAGTTCTTCATCTGATACAGTAATAGATTCCTTCTCGGCTATGCACTTTATAAGAAGGATTGTCATAACAACTTTCAAGGCTTCATCCTTGTAAAGATCATAAAATTTATTGTATAATTCAGAAGTATCCTGGCGCTTAATTCCACGCATGGCCATTCTTCTCTGCATATCGGCGATCATGAAAGAGACCTGCCTGTCGACAAATGATTGAGGAACTTCAAATTTATTAACTTCCAAAAGTTTATCTATTATCAAACCTTTAAAAACTGTATTAGATCGAGCAATATTTTCTTCCGTAAGTGTCTTTCTTATATCCTTTTTCAAATCATCAAGAGTCTCAAATTTGTCAAAATTTTGAACAAACTTTTCATCAATTTCTGGCAACTTTTTTTCCTTAATATTCTTTAAAGTTACCGAAAATAAGACCTCTTTTCCTGCTAAATGTTTTGCATGATAATCGTCAGGTATTTTAATCCTTATCTGTTTGTTCTCACCTTTCTTTATGCCAATCAGTTGTTCTTCAAAACCTGGAACGAATGTCTTGGAGCCAACTTCCAGAAGGTAATTATCTGCTTTCATTTCCTTAAGGATTTTACCATCTTGTGTACCTTCAAAATCAATGACGACGAAATCCCCTTCTTTCGCCCCTCTATCGGCTGCCACTTCCTCCATGGTACCGAACATTTCACGAATTTCCTGTAATCTGGCATCAACATCAGATTCGCTAACTTCATGCTCTTCTTTCTCAAGTTCAAGACCCAAATAACCTTCCGGCTTAACAACCGGTTCAACCTCGACGGTAGCAGTGAAGGTAAAATTCTTCTCTGCCTCTATACCCTTTTGATCTATGTTGGGTTGCGCCACTGCACTAATATTGTTTGCTTTTAAAGCTTCCCAATAGTATCTGTTCACGAGATTAGTTATAGCTTCATCTTCCGCATAGTCCTTATACATTGATTCTAAAATATTCCTTGGTATTTTCCCTTGCCTGAAGCCTTTTACCTTAGCTTTTTTGCCCACATCCTTGTAAACAGCGTCCAGTTCATTCTTAACTTCCAACCACGAAATATCAAAAACCAGTTTCTTTTTTACAGGACTTACATCTTCAACCTTTACACCCATGATATTTTCCGACACCTGTTAAACCTCTTTTTATACAATATATATACCAAATTAATTTCTGGTGCGAGAGAGGGGATTTGAACCCCTATCCGCTCAGGCGGGCTGGATCCTAAGTCCAGTGCGTCTGCCAATTCCGCCACTCTCGCTTAGTAAACTTTTTTTATATATTCATTACTAGCAAGATTGTCAACGGCTATTATTGTAAATATAATAGTTGAAACAAGCTAAAGAGTTATTTTTATTATTTTATACGGAGTATATATCTCAATCCCTTACTAAATCCCAAACCTAGTTTCACAAATAAAATAAATCCTAGTAATCACTCTTGACATCATGATTATACATGATTATTAATTTTAATATTATTTGATTAATAAAGATATCGTCATTATGTATTATTATTTTTAATTTTTATGGATTTTAAGCAATTAGACATAACTGACTATCAAAATCTGCGGATTTTTTTTGATAAACAACAATACCGACTATGCGATTATTCGCTTTTATCTCTGATAGTTTGGAGTAATCAAAGATTAAAAACATTCTATTCAATTGATGATAAAACCTTAATTGTATATAATAAATCTAGTAGTAACCTGAACGATAACCATCTTATCTTACCGATATCACCAGATGCAAATATAACTCCTGAATATCTATTTAATCTAGCAAAGAAACTGGGATTTATTAGCTACTGGTCTGTACCGGAAGATTACCTCATGAAATATGGTGCCAAAGAGATTGAATCCTTTTTCAAGATTAACGAACAGACTGAATTCGACGACTATGTATATCTGACAAATGATCTAATGTATTTGAAGGGTAATAAGTTTACACGCCAGAGGAATTTGATCAATCAGTTTTCCAAAGCATATCTTGAAAAGGAAAAAGTGGACGTAGAAATGATAAATCATGATAATGCTGAGGAATGTCTCAATTTCTTAAATGAATGGTGCGATTTGCGTAAATGCGATATGGAGCATAATGAGGGCCTTGCCTGTGAAAAAATGGCCGCGATAAAAACCCTTAATAACATTGATGCTCTTGAGGTTAAAGGTATTTTGGTCCGTATTGATGGGAAAGTAAGTGCCTTCGGGATCAGCTCACATCTTACTGATGATATGGGTGTTCTTAATTTCGAAAAGGCTAATCCCAAAATAAAGGGCCTATATCAATTTCTTGACAATGAGTGCGCAAAGCGTCTTTTCGCCGATTATAAATACATCAATAAGGAAAGTGATATGAAACTTCCAAATCTTGCTCAGTCAAAAAAGTCATACAACCCTGTAATGAAAATAAAATCTTACCGCCTGACCTTACAATAATTATTTTTTTACTCAATTGACATTAAGGACTCCCATCTTTCCCATTCAGTATGGCATGGAAGACCACTCTTCTTTAAAA
>DASPQI010000002.1:0-4076 GCA_035625045.1 Syntrophales bacterium
TGCAGAGATCCGCCGGTTCCAGTAATGGCACCGCACAGGCAATTGCCTCCAGATCATTCAACAGCTTTAAAGACGAGAGTTTCAGCTCTCGGCGCAGTTGGTTTTCGTCGAGAATCCACGGCAGGTTGGTAACTCTCGCAACGCCTTCCACTACCGGTCCTGCGATACCAAAGCAGGCCGCATCTATCGGGATATTAATTCCTTTAAGAAATTCTTTGACGATGGTTATGAGATCTGGATATTGTGCACTCACAAAATTGGCTTCGGCCAGAGGCAGGCGTACACCCTTCTCACGGGAAAAAATACCCAGGTGAGTCTTCGTCCCGCCAATGTCACCGGCAAGCAGTAGGTTCATTTTTTATCACAGTTCCCCTTGGAGCCAATCCAAATAGTCTCCGCTTCCCGTGGTGATTGGTAAGGCTACAATTTCCGGCACCTCATAAGGGTGAACCGATTTAATGGCCTTCTCAATATCTTTGTATAAATCCTTCCTGCTTTTAATCACACATTGCCACTCTTCGGCCGTTTCAATGTTCCCCTTCCATCGGTAGGTGCTGGTAATGGGCCCTAGTATCTGCACACAGGCAGCCAACTTCCTCTCAACCAGGGTCGTGGCAATTTTTTCAGCATCTCCTTTTTTACTCGTTGTCGTTACTACCTGAATATACGTCCTCATATTATATCTCTTTTCGTATCTCGTGCTTAGAATTTAGAATTTGACTTTGTGCATTCATACATCATAATTGACGCTGCCTGAGGCAGACTGAGGGAATCCACCTTCCCCATACCGGGAATGAACCATTGCTCATCGGCAAAACGGAGCAATGCATCCGGCAAGCCGTGACTTTCACTGCCAAGCATAAGAGCCGTATTCTGTTTACATGGATGCGGCATTATACCTTTTCGAATGCTGCTGCCCACAAGAAAATAGCGTTCTTTGATCCTTGGCACGATTTCAGCAAAGTCAACTTCGGCCATCATTCGCAGATGGAAAAGACTTCCCATGGAGGATCGTACAACTTTGGGATTTGTAAAATCAGCCGAGCCGATACTGAGAACAATAGTCTCTATGCCAAACCAGTGAGCCGTTCGTGCGGCTGCACCAAGATTGTTGGGATTGTTTATCTGATAGAGAAGCAAAATATGACCGCTGACATGGGCAAGCAATTCGTTTATATCGGCTTGAGGCGGCACTGCGGCAATGGCCATGATGCCCTCCGGCGCTTTATCCTGACTTAGAGAATTCCATTCCTGTACTGATAATCCGTAAACATCAATTCCTTTCGCAACGGTGGATAGGAAATTATCCCACTGAGGCCTTTTCCCCTCCATCACCAGAATGGCCTTTGTTTTCCAAAAACTCTTCAGTAATTCCTGAACGACTTTATAACCTTCAGCCATGAAGAGCCCTTCCTGACGACGATACTTGGACTGGCTTAGCTTTGCCCACAATTTCAACTGTGATTTCAGTGGTCTCAGCAGCTTCATGTGAAGTACAGAATCCATTTATATCAGGGATATCCCCTACAGATGCAAACAACTTTTTCAGAGATGATATTTATTTTTTACGCCGCTTTATTCTTCTGCTTCCATCTAAACATATAAACACATGCGCCTGCAAGAATCATCAATATGCAGAGTACCTGTCCCATGCTAATGAGTCCCCATAGCAGGCCCAGTTGTATATCCGGCTCCCGGTAAAATTCGATAATGAAACGAACCAATCCATAACCGATGATATACAGTGCAAAGAGAAAGCCGTCAAAAAAGCCTTTTTTCCTGATGCTCCAGAGGATTATGAAAAGGAAGATTCCCTCGAAAAGGGCCTCGTAAAGCTGCGAAGGATGGCGGAGTTGTTGTGAATAATCCAGGGGAAAATACATACCCCACGGCACACTTGTAACCCGGCCGTAAAGTTCACCATTTATGAAATTACCGAGTCTTCCAAATGTATATCCGAGAGGGATAGCGGGACAAAAGAGATCGGCAAAACGCCAGAAGTTTATCCGGTGTTTACGGCAGAATATAATCGCCGCGATGAGGATACCTAAGGCACCGCCGTGGTAGGACATGCCGCTGATGCCGATGTATCGCATGCCGTGAGAGAAATCAAATGGTAGAATGATCTCAAGGGGATATTTCAAATAATAATCAAAATTGTAGAAAAGGACGTAACCTAACCTTGCGCCAAAGATGAGTCCGATGATGGCCCACATAAAGAAATCCTGAATGGTTTCTTTTGAAAAAGTATACTTATCATGTTTTATCAGGTATAAAACAAGTATATATGTCAGCGTGAAGGCGACAATATACATGAGGCTGTAATAGCGAACCTGAAATGATCCGATCTCTAAGATATTTGGACTGATGTGCTCGGGAAGATGCTGCCAGTTAGTAAGACTCACCTTTCAACTCCTCGACATAATGCTGGGCGGAGAATGCCGCCGTTGCCCCATCTCCGCACGCGGTAATTACCTGGCGAAGGCTTTTTCTTATACAATCGCCGCCGGCAAATATGCCTTTCGCCGAAGTCTGCATGTTCTCATCTACGATTATATATCCTCCGCTGTCAAGATCTACGACGCCATGGACTATGTCCGTCTTTGGAATCAGGCCCGTGAATATAAATACGCCTGCGGCAGGCATCTCCATGGTGACATCTGAAGATTTAACATTTCTAATCTTTATCTTTTCAACAAAATCCGCTCCTGATATTTCCTCAACCACGGAATTCCAGGCAAACTCAATTTTGCTGTTCGCAAAGGCCCTTTTTTGAAGGTTCTTCGTTGCCCGCAGACAATCACGGCGATGAACAATGGTTACCTTCCTGGCGAAATTGGTGAGAAAGATCGCTTCCTGGACAGCCGCGTCTCCGCCGCCGACAACTACAACATCCCTGTTCTTAAAGAGAGGACCATCACAGGTAGCACAGTAGGAAACACCTTTTCCTACAAAAGCATCTTCGCCTAGAACGCCCAGCTTGCGCCAGTACGCCCCTGTTGCTATAATTATAGCAAGTGACTCATAGGGTATATCTTCTGTTTTTACTTCCCATGTCTCGGTATCACCCCTTGTCCTTCTTGTGATAGAAATTACATCGTTTGACAACACTTCCAGCCCGAATTGACTCGCCTGCTTTTTAAACCGCTCGATAAGCTCGAACCCACTGATGCCTTCAGGTATGCCCGGATAATTTTCTATCAAATCCGTAACAGTAATTTGACTTATTGAAGAAACTCCTTCAAAGAGCAGAGTTTTGAGGCCGGCCCTCGCGGCATACAGACCTGCCGTCAATCCCGCCGGTCCTCCGCCAATAATTACTATATCATAGATATGATCTGGAATATTATGCTTTACCACAGGCTACTCCATAGTGTTTATAAATAAGGTTCTTCTCTATTACAAAAAGATTCGAAGGTTAAAATCTTTTAATCATTCCCTTGAATCTCTTGCTTTGAATCATGAATTATAACTTTTTTCAATATAATCCTTATTTTTTATTTTTGACAATATAGTCTTTCAGTGCCCGCTGAAAAATGATAGCTGCAAATAGAACGCAATGGATATGATCTGGAGGAAGACCTCCCAGATGTTCGAGAATTGAACTCTGGTTGATCTTAAAACATTCCGGGACGGTTTTTCCCTTAGACATCTCCGCTGCTGCATCACATGCGGCAGCAGTAAACATACATCCCGATGCCTTGAATTTTGCCTCAACAACTCTTCCATCCTTTACCTGAAGAAACATCTCCACGTCTTTACCGCATTCATCCGGCTCTTTCGCATAACCATCAGGATTATCGATAGTACCATAGTTTTTAGGATTCGTTCCGTATTCAACAACTTTTTCCGAATAAATCTCCTCAGCCTTCTTGCGTAAGATGGCTTCCATCTCTTTTATTATTTTGCTGTCGTCATCCATGTAATCTTATTATGTCCTTTCTAAACCTGTTTTTTTCTTTAAACGGTTTCGCTGCATATTACAATGACAAAGTTGATAATCTTATGAATGTTTAGGATATAAATTTGTACAAGTGGGAAGGCCTTTTAAAAAAAGTTATAAAAAATAAACATGA
>DASPQI010000003.1:0-14947 GCA_035625045.1 Syntrophales bacterium
AAGCCCCATCATCATCTGCTTGAAACCCTGGCCCGGCTTACCGAGGAGATTCGCCGCCGGTATCTCAGCATCCTCAAAAACCAGCTCTGCCGTTCCGGATGCCAGGATTCCCATCTTCTCCTCGATCTTCCCTACTTTAAAACCCGGGGTATTTTTCATATCAACAATGAGGTTGATGACCCCCTTGTAGCCTAATGAAGGATCCGTCGTGACAGCCAGTACGCAGTAATTGGCCACATTACCGTTCGTTATGAAGATCTTAGTACCGTTGACAATATATTTATCCCCTTTCAATATGGCCCGGCACTTGAGCGCAGCGGCATCGGAACCGGCGCTGGGTTCCGTCAATCCATAGCAGCCCTCAACCTTGCCGCTTGCCACAGGTGCCAGGAACTTTTTCTTCTGCTCGTCCGTTCCGAACGTCATTACCGGATATCCGTACAGGGAATTGTTGACCGATACAATCACGCCGCAGCTTGCGCAGGCCTTGGATATCTCGATCATGCAGAGAACATATGTCACTACATCCATACCCGCCCCGCCGTATTCCTGAGGTACGGCGACGCCCATAATTCCCATCTCGCCCAACTTCCGGCATATCTCTTCCGGATGCCTGTGAGTTTTGTCCAGCTCCGCGGCAATCGGCTTAATCTCCTGCTCCGCAAATTTCCGAACCATCTCTCTTACATCTCGCTGATCATCGGTTAATCCAAAATTCATGGCTTATACCCCCCCTTGCAATCATATAGTTATTATTGACACAACGTCTATAAGGTAAATCAATTTCCTGTAAAGACTGCTTTTCTTTTATCGAGGAATGCCTTCATACCCTCTTTCTGATCATCTGTACTGAAGCACTGGGCGCAGCATTCGACCTCAAGCCTGATGGCATTATCGAGTGCAAGATCATAGCCAAAATTAATGGCATGTTTGGCCATCTTTATAGCGAAACCGGGCATGCCGGCCAACTTCGCGGCAAACTTCTTTGTTTCGGCCAGAAGCTGATCCGCGGGGAATACCCTGTTTGCAAGACCTATTTCATAGGCCCTCTTGGCATCGATCATCTCGCCGCTCATGATAAGCTCTTTGGCCCTCCCCATTCCGACCAACCGTGAAAGTCTCTGCGTTCCTCCCCATCCCGGTATCAAACCAATAAGTATTTCGGGCTGGCCAAAGCGGGCTGTCTCTGACGCGAATCTCATGTCGCAGGCCATGGAAATCTCCGTACCGCCACCCAGGGCAAAACCGTTCACAGCGGCGATGGAAGGCTTGGGTAGTGTTTCAAGCAAGCGGAGTGTCTCATTACCCAGTTCCATGAACGCAAGGGCCTCTTTGGGCCTTAAGTTCTGCATCTCCGATATGTCCGCACCGGCTACAAAGGCCTTTTCCCCCGCCCCCGTAAGGATGACAACCTTGACACCGTCATCATTTTTGCAGGAGGTAACGGCATCAAACAACTCCTTCATTGTTTCTGAATTCATGGCATTCAAGGCCTTGGGTCTGTTAAAAGTTATTGTGGCAATGCCTTCCTCCGCTGCAAACAAGAGGTTTTTATATTCCATCTCACCTACCTCCCTTTTTTACTTTCTTTTAATGCCCGGGAAAGTCTTCCGAGCACCGAGGAACATTATTCATACAAGTATTACTTACCGTACTCGTAAAAACCTCTCCCTGTTTTTCTCCCCATGTACCCCGCATCCGCATATTTTTTCAAAAGCGGACAGGGACGGTATTTGGAATCACCAAACCCCTTATGGAGAACATCCATAATAGCCCAGCAGGTATCCAGACCGATCAGATCAGCCAATGCCAGGGGACCCATGGGATGATTCATGCCTAACACCATGATGTCGTCGATTGCCTTCGGTGTACCTACGCCCTCCATAAGGGCATAAACGGCTTCGTTGATCATCGGCATGAGAATCCTGTTTGATATAAATCCCGGAAAGTCATTGCATTCCACAGGGACCTTCCCGAACTGTTTAGAAAGAGCTTCCGTCGTATTGTACGTTTCCTGGGAAGTAGCCAAACCCCTGATGATCTCAACCAACCTCATTACGGGAACAGGATTCATAAAATGCATACCGATGACAAGCGACGGCCTCTTTGTAGCACCGGCTATCCTTGTGATTGGAATAGATGATGTATTCGTCGCCAGGATTACGCCGGGCTTGCAGAAATCATCGAGTTTTTTGAATATTCCAAGTTTGAGATCTTCTCTTTCTGTTGCCGCTTCCACAACGAAATCGGCACCCTTCATATCCTCCAGGTTGGTACTCTTCCTAATACGGCCCATAATCTCCTTTTTCTGGTCCGCTGTAAGCTTCTCTTTTGCTATGAGCCTATCCAGGTTTTTGGAAATCGTGTCATACCCTTTATCTACAAATTGATCCGCAATGTCATTCATAATGACATTCAGTCCGCCAGGACTTGCCGCAACCTGAGCGATGCCGTTCCCCATTTGACCGGCCCCTATAACGCCAAATGTTTTAATTGCCATCATTCACTCCTCCCTTAACTATTATTAACGGGTTCTTCTCCTAATTTTAGCTGTAATAAAGGGTTCGAGGATTCAAGGGTTCAAGTGATCGAACCATGCGCTTGAATCCTTGGGACCTTGGCCCCTTGTATCCTTATTATACTTTAATCAACATCGCATCACCCTGGGCATGGCCGGAACAAATTCCGCAGATGCCGACTCCGCCCCCTCTCCGCCGCAGTTCGTAGGCAAGGGTCATAACGATTCTGGCACCCGTTGCCCCGATCGGGTGGCCGTACGCAATTGCGCTTCCGTTTACATTGACTCTCTTGAACATATCTTCCTTGCTCATTCCCAGAATACTGCGGGCACTGACCAGAACGACAGCCGCAAATGCCTCATTGATCTCGATGAGGTCAACCTTATCAAGTGTCATATCATTCTGTTCCAGGATCTTCTTAATGGCGAGCCCCGGTACCGTTGCTATATCCTTCGGCGGTTGAGAGACCTCGGCATAATCCAGTATGGTAAATAGAGCTTTTAGTCCTAATTTATCCGCCATTTCCCTGCTCATAAGCAAACAGACGTCACCGCCATCATTCACGCCCGGTGCATTGCCGGCTGTAACACTGCCCGGATTACCGGTAACGGGACTTTTATGGTTGAAAACCGGCGGCAGCTTTGTCAAGCCTTCCATGGTAGTTTCCGGTCGCGGACCTTCATCCTTATCGAAGACGATTATCTTTTTCCCCTGTTTTATCTCGACAGGAAATATCTCATCGTCCAGTTTCCCCGTCTTCATGGCCTCAACGGCAGCCATCTGCGAACGCAGAGCCCATTCATCCTGATCCTGCCGGGTAATCCCGAATTCATCACCTACTTCCGAGCCGTGAACAGCCATATGCCTGTTATAGAAAGCATCCCATAGGCCATCATAAACCGTCAAATCAACAACTGACCGGCCGGGAAGTCCCATTCTCACACCCCATCTCATCTCAGGAAGAGCATATGGACCGTTACTCATGCTTTCCTGGCCTCCGGCGACACAAATCTCAGCCCTCCCCAGCTGAATCATCTGGACTGCCAGATCGATTGGTTTGATTCCCGAAGAACATACCTTGTTGATAGTAATGGAAGGAACGGATTCTGGAAGACCCGCCAGTATCGTGGCCTGCCTGCTGGGGATCTGTCCGCAGCCGGCGGGCACAACCTGCCCCAGAAAGACATAATCCACATCCGAAAACTTTACCCTTCCGTTTGTCCGCCGGAGAACTTCCTTGATTGCCAAGGCTCCCAGCTCAGGAGCGGTAAAGTCTTTCAGCGCCCCGCCAAATCTGCCGTATGGCGTACGGCATGCCTCCACGACGACAACTTCTCTGAATTTCCTGTACTGATTTTTTATCTTCCTACCCATTGTCGAAAAATCCGGTTTTCTCTCACCGAATTTTGCGATTGGCGCATTGGCATAAATCTCCGCTCTGGTTTTTTCCAGTTTTTGCGGTACCTTCTCCATTCCTACCCCCTTGATTTGATTTTATCAGGTCCCTGTATAAGTTGCAGAAGGGATTCTCAAATGCGAATCAAAGCTTTATTCGATAGCTGTGCTATGCAACTTTGTATTTTATTGGCTTTTTGCTTCCATCACATGCCCGAAAAAAGATTTTGAAACAGCGAATCCCTTCTGCAGGACTCCCCTCGTATCTGGTTACGGTAATCGGGCTATTTCAGACTGCTTAATATATCCCTCGCTATAATCATTCGTTGTATCTGGTTGGTTCCTTCATAGATCAACGTTACCCGAACATCTCTTGCATAACGCTCGACTGGAAATTCTTTGGTATACCCATATCCACCAAGCATCTGTATAGCATTGAAACACGCCCTGTCAGCGGCTTCGGTTGCGTAGTATTTGGCCATAGATGCCTCTCTTGCAAAGGGTTTGCCCATCTCTTTTTTATATGCGGCATTCATCAGGAGGAGTCTTGCTGCCTCCAGCTCCGTATAAGACTCCGCAATCATCCACTGGATAGCCTGGAAATTTGTTATCGACTGGTCAAATTGCTTCCTATCCATCGCATACCGTGTAGCATAATCCATCGCGGCAAGTCCGACACCCAATCCAAGAGAACCAATGCCAATGCGCCCACCCGCCAGTTCTCCGGTGGCGGTTTTAAAGCCCCCATTCAATTTCCCCATAAGGGCTGATTTCGGTATCCGGCAGTCTTCAAAGATGAGTTCGTTTGTCGCAGAGGCGCACTGCCCCATTTTGTGCTCTTCTCTGCCAATGGTAAGACCGGGAATCCCGTTTTCCACCAGAAATGTACTGATGCCGCTGCCCTTCTTTGCCGTTTTATCGGTCACTGCCCAGACAACAAACACACCGGCATATTCAGCGCTGGTAATGAACATCTTATTGCCGTTAAGAATCCATTGATTTCCATCAAGGACAGCAGAGGTCTGAAGGGCTGCCGCATCGGAACCTGCCACGGTTTCAGTCAAACCAAACCCGCCGGCATAGTATTCACCCGAGCAGATCTTCGGGATGTACTTCATTTTATGTTCCTCGGAGCCAATTGCCTGAATTACCTCACAGACCATATTATTGACTGACATGGTCACCGCCGTCGAGGCGCAGGCCCTCGCAAGCTCCGTTACCGCCAGGCTGAAGGCTATAACACCGGCTTCAGAGCCTCCGTATTCACTTTTTACATTGATGCCCATCAAACCAAGTTCAGCAAGCTTCTTCAAATTTTTCAAGAAGGTTTCACGATCGCCGACCTGGTCCAGCTTGGCTGCTACCGGCTCCAATTCTGTCTTCGCGAATCGCCGTGCCGTGTCCTGAATGATTGTTTGCTCTTCTGTCAGATCTAGATTCAGATCGATTCCTCCTTTCTCATCGTCAAAATTTAAATCCCCCCTTGTTTCCTCCCTTATCGCAAAGGGAGGGAGGGGGGATTTTTCACCCTTCAATAATTTTTTTGATCGCAGGTGGATATTCCGTTTTCGCCGGCAGAAAGATCAGCTCCGGATCCACAAATTCTCTCAATACGAAAAGCTCTCTGTATGTCGGTCGGGCAGTTTCTCCATTGACCTTGGTGACATTCAGATCAAAGCCACAGTTTTCCTTGACCTTCTCCACGGTAACACCGGGATGGCACGTTTCCAGATAAATTTCCCCTTTCTCATCGAACTTGTACACGCCCATATTAGTCACGACGGTAACAGGTCCGCAGTCCGCGTAAGGGGTCCCCTTCCAGACTTCCTTTTTCGGCTTCCACTCCCTCGTCTTGAAGTCCCAGCACCACCAGCCGGGCGTCGTGGTATATTCATTTCTTTCCAGGAAACGCCTCTTTTCCTGGAGAATAATATAGGCAACCCTTTTCGACATGGTTCCTATGTCGGAATTACCGCCGGACCCCGTGAAGCGATGTTGCGGATTATAGTAATCACCGATGGAAGTTACATTGACGCCGCCGTACTTGTCAATTGCTGCTCCGCCCAGGAACCCCAGTGTGACGAAGCCCTGCTGCAGGTAGTAACCGAAGGTATCAACGAGCCCGCCCAGTGCAGAAGACAAATACGCTGCCCGCTGATCACACACAGACATGGGCACGTGCATGGTCTTACCGTCACAGACCCCCGATTCATAAATCAATACTGCATTGGGCGCATTCAAAAAGTTGGCTGCCATAATCCCCACCATGGGAAGCCCCGTGCCGGCAAACACGACGTCATCATTACGGACTTCGTGGGCGATGGCGATAGCCATCAGTTCGGGCAGGATAAACTCACCGTCCTTCGCCTTCTCATCGGGTATCCTGTCGATCAATTCCATCAACTCTTCCATTGTTTTAGCCATTTTCATTTCCCCCTTTCCTCAATAACCACTGCGAGCGACAGACAAAGGCATCTTCATCCGAGGCGCCTGGTTCTTACCTCTCATCATCCTGGTGCTGTATCCGGTGGTGCTGTCAGCCTTGAGAGACAACAACTTCTGCACACCGAGCTTCACAATAAAATCTTCCCAGCTCTTCGGACTAAATACCCAGTGATCGAGCCATTTTTTCAGGTCTTCCGGATTTCTTGACGCCTTATCCATCTCACGCATGAAGGGCGCATCATAATCATAGTAGAAAGGAACGCCGCTCGGGAACGCGCCCCAGGGCACTTCCACAATGGCATCAACAGTAAAGAATGGAATCTGATTCGCCTGAGAATCTTTCCTCATCTCTCCCTCGGGAACGATCTCCTCCGCCGTGATGACAACCTTGTCGCAAGCAAAGGCGATTTCCTTATCAATGGTGCCTATGCCACGCCACCTTGCCGTTCCCTTGTCACCCACCTGGTTTACATGGATGACCGCCAGTTCGGGCCTGGCAGCGGGAAGAAGGACAACCTCGCCATCGCCGAAGAAGGGCTCTTCAATCTGGATGAATTTCTTCTTCGCTATTCTCGGGTTCTTGCCGGTCCTCTGGCCGGCCCTGCCCAGGGAGTCATAGTCGGGGTTGTAGAGGTCCGATCCCATTGGCGCATAATAGGGGATGAACGGAGCGCCAATAGCCCCGGCCAGAAATCTCATTGCCATCGCGCCGTGAGAATAATCCTCGAGAATTATCTTTCCTTGTTTATAGATCCTTTCCATATTGATATCGAGTTTACCCGCCATCTCGCCCCAGCCCATCCAGTCGGTTTCAAAGACCTTGATGGCGCTTACGGCGTTCAGGAGCCAGGTGCAGCAACTGCCGTGCCTGTCAATGACATGCAGGTCTTTGAATCCCTGTCTCACTGCCTCCCAGGTAAAGGCCATCGGGTTCCTGTTAAACCCCGTAAAACCGCTGAAGGCAACCTGGATGCCGCTGCGCATATATTTTTTGACCGCTTCTTGCAGCGTCAATATTTCAGCTTTTTTAGATTTTCCGCGCATTCTCGCCATAACTTCCTCCTTTTCAAAAAATATTACCGATCCATAACCCTTCTTATCACCGGTAGCATAATCCCCGTACGGCAACATATTCTTAAATATGAGGTAAAGGGGACCCTCATCCCCTTTACCCCCGATACCATTTAGTGATGCTCATCATGAACATAGAAGGGCCATTTGTGGAAGAACCACTCGTTCCAAAGGAGTGGGATGATCCACCAGAAGTTCCAGATCAGGGATTCACCATTAAGAAACCTTTCTGCCAATTCTCCTTCCATATGGTGATTGCCCAGTCCCCAGTGACCAAAGTTCAGATGGTAGAAAAATACGTATAATACAACTGTAAAGACGATGACACCAATCGTCCTGAACCAGAACGCACCCCAGGAGTCTATATCTTTCTGCGGGCACATATCATCAAAGTAGTGGTGCCACTGGAGGAAAGGAATCAGGGTAAAACCGGCAATCTCTGCTGCATGGTACCACATGAAGCGTATGGGATTCCCCTTGTCTCCTGCCGGCAGATGATGAAGTATATCATCCCACTTCATCCATAACGGTTCAATTTGCAGACAAATCAAAGCACAGAGATAGGCAATGACTATAAGAATGCAGAAAGAGACGAGACCTTTCCATGGCTGTGGCAATTTGATGAGCGTCCAAGGTTTCATGCGCCAGACGTTGGCTGTCATGAAGAGGACGATGACCGCCCATTCCCACCAGCCGAAAACCCAGTGCAAGTGGGGAGTACCAGCTATACCGCCCCACCAGGGAGTGTTCATTCCATAGGCGTTACCGAACATCTTCTCCCAGACCAGACCAAAGAAGGGAACGATAAGAACCACGTAGAAGAAAAGGACGAGCAAGCTGCAATAACCGATTTCAGCAACACCGGCTGCGGGTTGCTCGAGATTACTGGGACGGATCGGCCATTTCGCAAAGAGGATTGTCACGAACGGATACGCGAAAAATCCGATCAACACAAATCCTACGAGTGCACTCTGCGCTAAGTGTGCTTTTTGCATTGCTTCTAAGGTAAGCGTTTTCCCGCACGCTTCGGGTAACGCCGTCGCCCCTGCCGCTGCCAGCGCATTAAGATTGGATTGACTTAAGAAATTGAACCCTAGACCTAAAACTCGATAAAAAATGACCTCGATAACGAAGTATACAACAATTATATTCACGATAGTTTCTACTATCCCTCTAGCGGGTTGCGATAACTTCTGAAATGGCCAGTCGCCCAGAAACATGTGCTGCCACAAACCCACCAGAATCATCCAGGCGAGTATAAGAACAAATGGGTAGGGAAATGAGCCTACTGGCCCACGGGGATCGCTGAAAAGATACCAGGTCCCCCAAGCGATCAAGAAAAAAGCTATGGTAGAAATAATGCCTGTCATGGGCTGCCCCCAACGAGGCCGTAATTCTCCTGCCATAATGTCATCCTCCTTTTTTAATTCCTAATGACGTTGCCTAATTATTTTCATTTTCCGCACCTATTGTCCGCAATAAGTTTTTTAAGACGATTATCACCTCCTTGCTATATTGAGAAACCTAAGGATTACTTCTCCAAAATTCCTGCATTAAATTCCCGTTGTCCATTAGTCTTCCTTAAGTGATTTAATGCATTGTCTGCGATCACAAAAAAAACATTAACTTACATCAGTACTTAATTTCGCGAATCTTTCGCTGCCTAAAGTTTGATTAGTTTCTTTCTTATTGCTGAATCAATGTTAGAAATTACAATTTTGATTAATTTTTATAAGAATGGAGATAAAAAGACAATATTAAAAGATTAGTAAATAATATTAAAAATTAATTAATATTATTAAATCAGGGATGACAGGTAGGAACGAAGATTATGTTTTTTTGTCAGGCTTAGTTTTCTTCTTATATGATAGCGATAAACATTGATCGCACTTTCAGAAACATTTAGAAAAGACGCTATCTCTTTGGTAGTTTTTCCTTCTTTAATCAGATTGGCGATCTGCACTTCTCTGTTTGTCAGATTCAAATACTTGACTGATAATTTCTGGGCAAAGGGAGACACGATGTCTTTTAAATTCGATTCGAGGACGTTGACATAAGACATACCTTTCAAGTCCAAATGAGTTTTCAATTTTTCTATCTGTGGTAAAATAAGTACTTTCACGTTAGACAGTACCTTCTGTTCAAGATCGCTTCTATCCTCCTCTCTCTGTTTCAGCAAAACCCTTAGGGCGGCATTCAGATCTTCAAGTTCAAGGGTCTTTGTCTCAAGCTCCTTTTCCCTCGTCTCCAATGCCTCCTCCGCCTGCTTGCGCTCGGTGATGTCGCGGATCGACTCGATAGCACCTACGACATTCCCCTTGCTATCATAAAGAGGGCTTGCCTTTGCCCAGAGAAAGGCCCTTCTCCACTTCAAAAAAGGAACCCATGTCTCCACAATCAGAAGATCCTTTTCCTTCTTGAGAATAGAATAATAACTCCGCTCAATTTTTTTATCCGGCTTCAGTACCAAATCAATCAAGATGGGCCTTCGTATACTATAAAACGGCAGGGCATACTCATAGTCGCCTTTACCCAGCATGTCGGAAGCCTTAACCCCCGTCATTTCCTCCATGGCGCGATTCCAGGCAATAACCTTTCCCTGCCGGTCTATCGCAAGCGTTGCATCGGGCAGAAAATCAATGATATCCGCCAATCGTCTCTCTGATTCTCTCAGCGCCTCCTCAGCCTGCTTGCGCTTGGTGATATCCTTCCCAATGCCCAGGACCACATTCTCACCCTGCCATATTGTCGGCGTGATGGTCAATTCCATAAATTTGATCTTGCCACGTATGTAGTACTCAGCTTCTACCGTGCCGCCCGATTTCCACAGGGCTTTGTACATTTCTCGCTCATGGCGTTCTTTGCCAGGAGGAAGGAAATCAAGCATATTTTTTGACAAAATTTCTTCCTGTGTACTCTGGAAAAAATCAAGTGCCGCATCGTTGCAAGTTATATATCTGCCTTCCGTATCAATAACCAGGATGGGACTTACAGTGCTCTCAAACAACGTGCGGTATCTTTCCTCACTTTCTCTTATTGCCTCCTCAGCACGCTTACGATCGGTGATGTCCCGGATCGACTCGATGGCGCCCACGATGTCACCCTTGCTGTTATAAAGGGGACTTGCCTTGGCCCAGAGCACATACTGTCCTCCCCTTAAAGGCACATCCGCCTCGGTCAAAAGAACATCTCCCTCTTTCCTGATAAAACGATATTTCTTTTCAATCTCTTCATCATAGCCAAAAACCAGATCGATCAGTATAGGCCTCCGAACACCATAAAACGGCAGTGCATATTCATAGTTGCCTTTACCCAGCATCTCGGAAGCCTTCACCCCCGTCATCTCCTCTATGGCACGATTCCAGGCAATAACCCTTCCCTTCCGGTCAATCGCAAGCGTAGCATCCGGCAGAAAGTCAATAATGTCCGCCAACCGTCGCTCCGATTCTCTCAGCGCCTCCTCTGCCTGCTTGCGCTCGGTTATATCCTTGGAAACTACTGTTACGGCAGCTGTCAATCCGTCAGGGTCTTTAACAGGACTCAATGTCCTGAGAAAGTATCTACCATCTCTTCCGCTTCTGTATTCATGCTGAACGGATTGGCCTGTGGCGAAAATGCGATTTACGATCTCTTCGAATTTTCTCGCATCCTCTTTTGAATGGAACTCCTTGTACGATCTTCCTTCCATCTCACTTAACGGAACTCCAAACCTTAGTAGATGTCCTTCGTTCATGAACAAATATCTGCAATCTTTGTCAACCAGATACATCAAATCAACGGTGGAGGCGAGGGACCGGTATTTCTCCTCCGATTCCTGAATTATTCTTTCCGCCTTTTTGTTCTCGGTTATGTCCCGGATCGACTCGATGGCGCCCACGATCTCACCCTTGCTGTCATAAAGGGGACTTGCCTTGGCCCAGAGTACGTATTGTCCTCCCTTTAAAGGCACATCTGCCTCGGTTAAAAGGACGTCTCCCTCTTTTCTGATAAAACGATACTTCTTTTCAATCTCCTCATCATATCCGAACACCAGATCAATAAGTATAGGCCTCCGAACACCATAAAACGGCAGGGCATACTCATGGTCGCCCTTCCCCAGCATCTCGGAAGCCTTAACCCCCGTCATTTCCTCTATGGCACGATTCCAGGCAATAACCCTTCCCTTCCGGTCGATCGCAAGCGTCGCATCCGGCAGAAAGTCAATAATGTCCGCCAGCCGCCGCTCCGATTCTCTCAGCGCCTCCTCTGCCTGCTTGCGCTCGGTGACATCAATGGCATTGCCGAGGATGGCCGGTTTACCGTTATATTGGATAGGAGAGACTATTTGGATTATGTATCTGATCTTGCCCTCTTTAGTGACCATTCTGAATTCATACGGTGAAGACTCCTTACCCTCCAGCATCTCGCGAGCCTTCTCCTTTACCATTTCCCTGTCGTCCGGATGAACAATTATATCCGAGTCCCGGCCTATGAGCTCTTCCGCGGTATAGCCGGCATAAGCAATAGCGCTTGTATTAATATAGCGGCATTTTCCATCCTGCACGATAAAAGCGGCAGCCAATGATTTCTCCGCGAGGCCTCTGAAGAGCTGTTCACTCTCCCGGAGCTTTTCTTCCGCCCCTATGCGCTCAGTCGACAGTTTTTTCGGACTTGAAGCCCTTTGATGCGGATTTTTGCTAAATGGTTTTTTCGACATTTATGATTCTCCATCTTCTAAAACCAACAAATCATGAGAAACGGCATTTCAAGAAGTTATTAACGCAATTTATCTCAAGAAGTAAAGATTTTTTACTTATAATTGATGGCCCCGAAAAAACATCCCTGTTCCATACCAAGTTTTCCACTGAAGGTGTTGGGTAGAGATAAAGGCTCTTATTAAAAACAAATTTGATTATCATTGACAACCATCTGTCTCTTTTCTATACTACTCAAAAAATTATCACGTGAGCTTTGCTGTAATGCTAAATTAATGATAGAGGATAAATATTCTCCCGGCTATAAGGGTAGAGTTTTGTATGGAATTAAAGCCTAGCGCACAAAATACTTTGAAGACAAACCGTCAGGAAGATCTTAGAGACAGAAAGTTCGGGATTGATTGGCAGGGTCACAATACTGATGATCCCAAGACTCGCGAGGAAAGAGTTGATGTATCCCCTGCCGGCACTGAGGGAATCTTTATTGATCCAGAAGCTTATATATATGATTAAATTAAGTATACTAACATCGGCTAAAGCCGATGTCTTCAGTATTCAAGGATTCAAGGGGACACACGATCAAGGAATACCTTTTTCTTAATTGCTATCAAATCCTGGAATCCTCGACCCCTCGAACCCTTGTGGCGAAAAATATCAAACTGAAATCTTCGCCTAAAGTCGATGGGTTTTCTCCTAATCTCCGAGTGGGACAATAAAACCATGTTTGAAGAAACTGCAAGATTATGGATACGCGAAATGTTCGAGGAGCGTAAATTATACGGGTATGACCAGGAATTCATCAGGCAGCTCACTAAAGATTATGCACGACGACTTGAGGAAATTTTTTACTCTGAGGTTAGAAATAATTTAGAAAAATCGGGAAAGGTAGAGGAATTTGAGAGAATGCTGCCCTATGACAGTCAATATATAAATAAATATTTGAACCAGCTTATTCCCGGCTACACAGGTTTTAAGGCAGATATATTTGACAAAGCAAAAAAGATGATCCTGGGAACTTGAAAGGCTGGGAAGGCATTTATGAGGGCTATCTTTCTGGGCACAAACGGTTGGTATGATACTGACACCGGAAACACTATCTGCATCCTTATTAGAACAACAGATTATGAGATCATATTTGATGCCGGAAATGGATTTTATAAACTAGACGCTTATATCCCCGAAGTGAATATGAAGCCTGTCTATCTTTTCCTAAGCCATTTTCATTTAGACCATATTGTAGGCTTACATACACTGATGAAATTCAAGTTCTCCCAGGGTCTGACCATATGCGGTCCCACCGGTACAAGGGATATCCTGGGAACATTTATCAATAACCCTTTTTCGGCATCGATATCCCAGCTTCCATTTTCAGTAACCATATATGAGCTGCCGGAAGAACTTATCAAGATTCCTTTCGAAGTTGAAGCCAGAGAACTCTACCATCCTTCCCTTACTTTAGGATACAGAATCGAGATAGAAAAAAAAGTGATCAGCTATTGTCCCGATACCGGTTATTGTGAGAACGCCGTCACTCTTGCGAGATCTTCAGATCTTTTAATAGCTGAATGCGCGTATAAAGAAGGTCAGTCCTCAGAAAGCTGGCCGCATCTGAACCCAGAAACTGCTGCAAGAATTGCCAGAGATGCTTCAGCAAAAAGTTTAGCCCTTGTTCACTTTGACGCAGAAACGTACAAAACCATAGTGGAAAGGAAAGAAGCAGAAATGGTGGCCCAAAAAATATTCAAGAATGCATTTATTACAACCGATACTATGACGATAGAAATATAAGCTTTGGTACACTGGGAATGAAAGAAGGCCTTCATGACGAAAAAAATATTGGTAGTTGATGACGAAGCATCTGTTAGGGACTTACTTAAAGATACCTTTTGTAACGAGGGTTATAAAGTACGACTGGCGGAAGGGGCTGAGCCGGCCTTTGAAATTCTGAAAGAAGAAAATATTAAAGTCATATTTCTGGATCTCAAGCTATTCGGGATGAATGGCATAGAGCTGTGCAAACAAATCAAGAAAAATAACCCCACTGCTATTATCTTCGCAATGACTGGTTGGGCGGCATTATACGATATAGAGGAATGCCGG
This sequence comes from Syntrophales bacterium, assembly GCA_035625045.1. Lineage (GTDB taxonomy): Bacteria > Desulfobacterota > Syntrophia > Syntrophales > UBA2185 > DATKLL01. The sequence continues at coordinate 14,225 of DASPQI010000003.1, forward strand.
GAGGCCGGATTCGATGACTTTTTTACAAAACCGGTCCAGATCGATGTGCTTTTGAAGGCCGTTGACGATGCATTTGAAAAGCTCGACCGCTGGCGGATAAAGTATAATTAATTTTTAGGAAAAGACACACTCTGTTCAAGATTCTCGTCAAATCGATGCTCTTATTTTTGCATACTAAATGCGTCCGCGGCATTTTTATACTGAATCGGCAGCAGGATGATGCTTATCCTTCTATTGCGCGGGTCATTCGGGTAAAGCTTAATTAACAGATCGTTATCCGCGTAACCTATTACCTTGGCAATCCTGTCCGGTGTTATTCCATCATTTTCGAGGACACGTCTTGCCGCCGACGCCCTGGCGGTAGAGAGTTCCCAGTTAGTCATTTCACCGCCTCTATAAGGAAGCGCATCGGTATGCCCCTCAACAACAATTTTATTTGGAGTCTCTTTTATAGTTTCAGACACCAGCGACAGTATTTCCAAAGCCTTGTCAGTGGGCTTTGCACTGCCCAGAAGAAACATTTGGCTCCCTTCATTATCTACAATCTGGATCCTTACAGCACCTTCATGAATATCAACGAGAACCTGATCTTTCAGCGTCTTCAGGTTTACATCCACAGCTGCCCTGATCTTTGTCTTCAACTTTTCGGGAGACATCTCTTCCTTTCTTGCCGGTGCAATATCGGAAGTTCGGCCCAGACCCTTTTGTTCTAGAATTCCCGCT
>DASPQI010000004.1:0-3537 GCA_035625045.1 Syntrophales bacterium
ACCTTATTCCCAAATCAGAATGGCCTAAATCCATCGCTCTCTTAAGTACCAATACCGTGATGGGCTTATCAGGACGCGGTAATATAGTCAAGGCAATGGAGGAGCGTGGGCTAAAGGTCGTGGTCGATGAGACTTATAATCTTCCCCTGGCTGACGCCACGCCCATAGTGAGCAAAGCCAAGACAAGGGGAGCCGAGATCCTTTGTTGTCTCAGTTTTTTTGATGACGGGGTGATGATCATGCGGGCTGCTAAGGCTATGAACTATAACCCTAAGCTTATTTTCCAGCAGCACGCCGCAATATTTCCGGCATGGATGAAAGAACTTGGTGAGGACGGCAACAATGTGGTCAATAGTACGTTTTGGCACCATCGTCTTCCTTTCCCAGGCAACAATGAGATCAACGAGGGGGCTAATTCACGATTGCGAATACCGCCCCCTTTATTTTTTGGGTTTTCATACAGTTGGATGAAGACACTGGAACTGGCTGTCCAAGGAGCAGGAACTCTTGATCAAAAGAAAGTAAGGGACTATCTTAGGTCAACCAAATTCGATCTGCCTTACGGCAGAGGGATCACCTTCGATTCAGGGGGTTTACCTGCGCCCTTTTCCTTTTCCACCCAAACCGTGAACGGCAAGGTAGAACTGATATGGCCAAAGGGAGTCGCCACAACGAAATTTGTTTATCCCAGACCGCCTTGGAGCAAATAGTGTCCATCCAGAAGAGGTCGTTGAAGGACACTGCTTGCGCGAAATATAGGCACAAGCTAAAGCCTGAGTTGAAGCTCATTGAAGTATGAAAGTAAGAATTTTACCTTCCACTGTAAAAGTTTGGTATTAGTCCCTTTCGAAGTCGATTATTGGGAATTCTACGAACCTTTATATTACTTACTGTAATATTTTTTTTACATTTTTGTTCCTCCATACGACATTAGAAGTAGTAATCGATAGAACAAAGTCATCTATGGAATGGCAAGGGAAAGGGATAACCTCTGTTGAAATGTCCATTCAAAATTAGCAGGCTGATTAACCCAAGTTGTAAGAAATGTCGGAGCCTTTTTTGAATAAAATGACCTGCGACTCGTCTAATAAATGTACAAAGGCGAAAGAAAGGGAGTGATTGGATGAATAAGAAGCTGGTTTTCCTCGGGATTTTGGTTCTGGTTAGTCTGGCGTTGTCGGGGTGTGCCGTTGGCGGTTATGGTTATCCTTCGAGCTATGGTTATCCTTATAGCTATGGGTACTATAACTATGCCTATGGTTATCCTTCCAGATATGCCTACGGCTATCCTTTTAGCTACGGCTACTATAACTATGGCTATCCTTACAGATATAACCTTCCTGGCAGGCTTGGTTATCGTGGATATTGGGGTGGACCCCGGCGCTGGCGACGATTTTAAAAACTCTGAAGCCATCAGTTCAATTCCGCATTTGAAGCTGGAGATACTAACTCCAATAAAGACCAGAAAATAGCAAGAAGTGGTTGTTGCTCTTGGCACGACGGCGTATGTGATTGTATCCGAGGCAGAGTAGTTTGGTGTGGTGGAGCATTCAGTCCAACCCCCGTGTGCCATCGTGATAGCAATAGAGGCGTTCTGGCTTCCGAAAAATAAAGTTTGGCAGAGCCAGGTTTGGAGACGGCTCTGCCTTTTTTTGTTGATTTCACTTGCAAATCTTCGTTAAATGTGGCTAAATGGTTTATGTCGTTCTAACGAACACTCTCTCTGATGGAGTGATATCTATAGGAGGTCAGAATGCTGAGAAAAGGATCGAAGCCCCCATACAAACCAAAGGTAGAATATAAATACACCATAAAGGATATTGCAGAACTTGCTGGGATGACCCGGAACGCTTTAGGTGTAGCAAAAGTTCATGGGAAGATCGAGCCTGGAGATTTCAAGAGTGTCGTGGGCTTCCTGACCAGAAGAATTATAGACAAATGTCTTGCAGGCGACCTCTTTACCCCCGTAGCGCGAACAGCAAAGAGAATGAAGGGAAGCAAGAGCAGAGTCCATGTCTCGGGGAAAAGCCCCAAAAAGAAACCTCGTCGCGAATAGAGACTCCTTCCTTGAAAACGGGAATTGACAGACATCTCCAAAAGCTGTATTCCATGGGACTTCAGGCTTAAAATCTAAATCGCATGGGGTCCTGGAGAAAGGTGGGTTTTTCAAGTCTTTCATCCCGAAAGATGCACCTTGACAATCCTGCTCCTATAGTGAAGATTTCTCTTGCAAATCGTTATTAATATGGTAAATAATCTATATCCCTCTGAGAAAACCCTTCTCCGATGCACAAAGAACGACAGGAGGTCAAAATGCCGAGAAAAGGATCCAAGCACCCATACAAACCGAAAAGAGAATATCGGTATACAGTGAAGGACATTGCTGAACTCGCTGGAATGACGAGAAATGCTTTGGGCGTGGTAAAGGTTCGCGGTCAGATAGATCCTGGAGATTTTAAGAGTGTGGTAACCTTCCTGACCAGGAGAATTATCGCCAAACGCCTCGAAGGGGATCTTTTTGCCTCTCCAGTGCGGGCGGGAAAGAGACTGAGGAGCCGCAAGAGCCAAGCCCATGTCTCGGGGAAAAGACCCAAAAAGACACGTCCTCGCAAATAGAGATTCCTTCCTATAATCGAGAAACTGAAGATTTAGTGAAACATCGATTTCAATCGGTAATCGACAGAAGGCCGTCTGCCACTTATACGTTTCAAAGAAATACAGGGAAGCTATGCCTGATCGAATTGACATCAACTGTGATATGGGGGAGAGCTTCGGTGCCTATAAGCTGGGACGGGACCAGGAAGTCATGGATTATATTTCCTCAGCGAATATTGCATGCGGCTGGCATGCCGGGGATCCTATGGTCATGGAGCAAACCGTGCGCTTAGCCAAGGAGAAAGGGGTAGCGGTTGGAGCTCATGCCGGCTATCCGGACCTCATGGGGTTTGGACGTAGGAGGATGGAGCTTAGTCTCAATGAGATTGAGAATTATATCCTTTACCAGATGGGCGCTCTTTATGCTTTCGCCAAGACTCACGGCCTGCCCTTGCAGCATGTTAAGGCCCACGGAGCCTTAGGGAACTTAGCCTTTGTAGACCTGGAAGCTTCCAAGGCTATCGCCCGGGCAGCCCTCCGATTCAGCAAGGACATCATTCTTGTGACTTACTCTGGAACAATCATGGCTCAGGCTGCTAAAGAGATCGGGGTCCGGTTCGTAGAAGAGGTTTATGCCGATCGCGTTTATAACCCTGACGGAACGCTTCAATCCCGAAAGATTCCCGGATCCGTAATTCATGATTCCGACAAGGCTGCCCAGCAGGCTCTGATGAGCGTGCAGAAAGGCTATGTAGTCACCCATGATGGAACCAAAGTCAAGGTAAAATCCGAATCCTTATGCGTCCATGGCGACACACCCACTGCTCGCTCCATCCTGCAAAAAATAAGAGAAGAACTCAGGAAAACCCTGATAGCGGTCAAACCCATGGGGCAATGAGAGGATGCAAAGCTAATCAAAGGTCACCGGGCCACCCGCCTTTC
>DASPQI010000005.1:0-2437 GCA_035625045.1 Syntrophales bacterium
ATAGTAATTCTTGAAACGCCTATTTTTTTTGGCAGGACTCTCCTTTTAGGAATTTCAAAGTACGCGCGTCTTCATGGCCCTTGGGTATTTTATAGAGAATCCGACATAATGGCATCTAGCATTCCAGAATTAAGAGACTGGCACGCAGATGGAATAATAATGCGTGATATCAAGATAAGTGAACAACTGCTTGGATTAAACTTGCCGACCGTCCTTGTTCCGCATAATTACGAGAATTTTCCCGGTATTCCCGTCGTAAGAACTGATGGGCAAAGTATTGCTAAGATGGCTGCCGAGCATCTTCTCGAAAGGGGGTTAAGGAACTTTGGTTATTGTGGCTTCAATGATATGTCATGGTCTCTGGAAAGAAGGGATCATTTTAAAAGATTCATCAGCGACAAGAATTATTCGGTTTCGACTTTTCTTCAACCGGGGCGCTTTTCAAAACGTAGATGGTCAACCGAACAAGTTATGATGACGGATTGGTTGAAAGGGTTGCCAAAACCGGTTGGTGTCATGGCCTGTAACGATGATCGTGCCCAGTATGTTATCGAGGCATGTAAAATTGCTGAGCTCCGTGTTCCCGAAGACGTTGCAGTCATTGGTGTTGATAACGATGACTTAATCTGTGATTTGTGTGATCCCCCTTTATCCAGTGTCGCGATGGATATAGAAAAGGCTGGTTACGAAGCGGCTGGGTTACTGGATAGCATGATGAAAGGAAATAGAGGGATTGGGAAAACTATTTCAATTGAGCCGACTTATGTTCAGACAAGATACTCTACAGACATTGTTGCAACAGAGGATAAAGAATTAGCGAAAGCTATAAATTTTATACGTGACAATTTCCGAAAGAATATTCATGTTCATGATGTAGTGAAAGCGACTGCTTTGTCGCGCAGAAGTCTCGAGCTGCGCTTCAGAAGGAGTTTGGATCGCTCCATCATCTCTGAAATCAGGAGGATAAGAGTCGAATATATATCCAAACTTTTGGTTGAAACTGAGTTGCCGATTTCTGAGATTGCTTATGGATTAGGGTTTAGCAGTGTGGAGCACATTTCTCGTTACTTTCAAAGAGAGACAGGGAAAAGCCTTCGAGCTTTCAGGACATCCACAACAAGGGCATGATCAGGTTATCATCAAAGTGGACGACGGCACCGGGAGTGCATCCTGTTCCCGGGTATTCAGGCATCGGAGAGAGTGCCATGGAACACAAAAGATTTTGGCTCGTTTCCGACATTATAAGCATGATGGTTTCAATAAAGTTATATGATTGGCATGTCATACGTGTCTCAATTTCGATGCGCAAAAAGCAGTCAAATAAATTTTCTCTTCGGGTGCTGCATAGTATTGGACTGACTTCGCAAGTTGAATCCTCGGGTTAGATTTTTGAAATTTTTGTAAACGAAATACTACTTGCGTCATGCAGTGTTTGCATGTCAATTTCTTATTTGATCCCTTGACTCTTCGGATGAAAATAGATAAATATTCACGAGGTGCTTTTTTCTGTTTGTTTGATTAGCGCACCTGCGCGATATGGTTAGTTTTTATCGCAAAATGGCTTTTAAAAACTTTTGTAATTCTTCTAAATTCAATGTCATTAAAATGGCTGTGATAATTGCTGAAACGGTTCAAATGAAGTTGAGCACGTTCTATCGTGTTGGTTTCTGGTAAGGGAAAGGCTTCATGTCAATTTCTACGGAAGAGTGTCGTATTTTGTAGTTGGCGTACTTATCCAGAAACGATGTCGTAGTCATAAAGGGGAACATGTCTTTGGGATTGTGTTCCACTGAAAGAAATTGTATTCTTAAAACATAGGGAGAAACAAATGAAATCTTTTTGTCACCAGGTTTCAAGCAAATTTTTATTTGCTGGATTGTTGTCTTGCCTTTTCTTGCAGTCAGCGTTTGCTGCTAGCTCTGCAACCATCAAAGGCAAAGTCTATGATTCTGAATCTAAAGACCCCCTTCCCGGAGCGACGGTCATTATAAAGGGGACCAGCATCGGAGCCGCCACGGGCTTGAACGGAGATTTTGAAATCGCCAGTGCTCCGTCCGGGATGCACACCATCATTATTTCATACATCGGATATGCTTCAGATACTGAGTCTGTCAACATTCCTGAAAGTCAGACACTGCTAAAAGATTTTTACCTCGTTGCAATGGCGGTGCAGGCCAAAAACGTTATCGTAACCGCTCAGGCTCAAGGGCAAATGCAAGCAATTAACACGCAGCTTACATCTAATACCATAATAAACGTCGTATCGTCGGAAAAGATTCATGAACTGCCGGACGACAATGCCGCAACTGCCCTAAGCCGCTTGCCAGGTGTTTCTCTTATGAACGGCGACCAGGTAGTTATCCGTGGAGTCCAGGCTAAATTGAATCAGATCCTAATAAATGGTATTGAATTACCTTCAACCGACATGAACACCCGT
>DASPQI010000006.1:0-3628 GCA_035625045.1 Syntrophales bacterium
TATGCACTGAGATAATTCGTGTCCCCTCCGGGACGCGGCTCGTTTGCAAGCTCCCATGCCATGACCGCGGGCTCTTCATAGTAGTAATAACCATCATACTGATTCTTCCTCGTCAAAAGATATGTGATGTAATTCAAATACAATTGCTGCGCCTTCTCATTGTTATAAAACGAAGCCGCATAGTCCAGGAAACTGTTGGAATTATCGCCCACCAATGTGTCGGTACTGTCGGCGCGAGCCCAATAATTGTACTGTGCCATGCCACCCGACCATTCCCAAAAGTTGTTCAGGAAAACCACCGCGTGCATACTTCTCTCATCCATCCGAGCAAGGAGAAAATCCATGCCATCCAACAAATCCTCGTCATAAACGCCCGGGTCCACTTGGATTGCCGGGGTCAAAGACCCCTTTGCCTGTGAGTATTCAGACGCGCCGAGTACCCGCAGGTTTGTTATGCCTTCAGATTTTAATTCATTCAGCTCATTGATGAGCCGCACTCTGCCATCTACTCTGCCATATGCTCCAAGATAGCAGCCATCCCACATATTTGCTCCCACAAAATAATAAGGCTTGCCTTTGTAGATGAATTGTGTGCCATCAACCATGACGTAGCTCGGTTTTTCCCAAAACAAAAGAGTCGCGCACGCTTCAAAAATGATTGCGCTTAAAAATAATGGGATGCAGAAATGAAATTTTCTCATGATTCCTTCCGGACCTCTCCATCCTTTAACACCGGATGAGAAAGATGAAACAGCTTTGTAACAAGTCAATCCTCCAACTTGCACTACTGCTGTAGAACTGCAGTCTTCTCAGAACTTCGGTCATTTCTGACCAACTCATAGACGAACAGAGCTAACACAGGAACATATTCTAACAGAAGAACAAATAAATATTCCTTCCAAACCCCGGTCGATCGATAATTTATTACCGTGAATGCCGTCAAACTTATCAGACTCACGTAAACGATGCCGCTCCATCTTGGCACAAGCGGGAGCAAAATGGCGAGCCAGCTCAAGTACCATGGATGCACCACCGGTGAAAAAATATAAAGTAGAAATATTGACACGTAAATTTTTTGAAGCAGACTTTCAACTGTATTGATGGTTTTATGATGGCTCATTATGGTCCGCAGGTAGAATATGACAAACAATATTCCACATATCATTCTTGTCCGTTGGTTATCCTTAATGAAAACGTTGAGCAAGTCGAAAACGATTCCATTGAAAGTCCAGTTCTCGGAAAAAGTTGCCAATGCCTTGAACGGAGTTCCTGAAAAAATGAAAGGGAGATAAAACAGCGCTAAGATCGCCAAGGACATGATAACCACTTTTATCTTCTCACGAAAACTCTTTTCATGGAAAAACAATACCGGAACTAAGATCAAGCTTATAGGTTTAATGGATGCTGACAATCCAATGAACAAATAGCTCATAACTTTTTTGTCATCAAGATAAAAGAAAATTGAAAATACCAGCAGCGCAATTCCGAAACCATCGGCATGCCCGTCAACAAAGAACTGGAACAGCAGCAAGGGACAGAGTGCATAGATTAAGATATTTTTTAAGTTCAGAACAAGTTTGTTTGTGATTAGAAATATCCCTAGTATTGTCGCTAAATCGAAAATGAAGAGAAGCAATTTTAATCCTAGAAAACTTTCTCCATCGATTTTGTATGCCGCGTAAAATAAAATTTCCGCTAATGGGGGATAGATAGTTTTCATGTCCGCATGGTTTATACGAGAGGGAAGAATGGTGGAACGGAGTTGTGCCAGAGCCGGATTCGCCGGAGCATAGCGATATGGATTTATTCCCTCGTCCATCACCTTGCCGTCCCAAATATATCTGTACCAGTCATCCGAACCGACAGGCTGGATCGGAATCAAGACGATCCGTAGAATTATTCCAACCGCGACTAAACTGAAGACAACTTTTGAGGGAATTTCATATTTAAAAATAAGGCCGCATACCAGCATGAAAACGATAGCAGAGGAAATGTAGACGATCGAGTATATAATGATCGACATTTTGAGTTATCGACCGTTGGCTGCCGACAAAAGCCTCTCGCGTGCCATGATGCCTACTTCATGATAACCAACTTTTTCGTGGATACGAATTCCTGTCCATCGTTTCCGATGGCATCCATCTTGCAGAAATAGACTCCACTCGGCAGTGTACCCCCGTCGAAAGTAACCGAATGAACACCGGCATTTTCTCGTCCATCGACCAAAGTGCTGACGTTTCTGCCAAGAGTATCAAATACTTTCAAAGTGACATTGCTGTTGATCGCAAGTCTATAATCAATTCTCGTGGTCGGATTAAAAGGGTTGGGATAATTAGGATATAACTTGAACGTCGGACCATTAAGATTATTTCCAACCTTCTTAATGCCCGTCGTCTTTGCGAGACGAATTCTGTAAAGGCTCTTGCTCGCAGTGATATAAAGAGTTTTTCGATCAGCGTCTCCCCAGTTTAAGTTTGACGTTGTCTCAGGTACAAGGATTGTATCAAGGACATTTCCACTTTTATCAAAGACCCAAACCCCGAGCGGTCCAGCGCTGTATACGTTGCCTGCTGGATCGACTTTCATACCGTCAGCCACTCCTGAAAAAGGGGGCCCCTTCATAGTCGCGAAAACTCGCTTTGGTTCCAAAATAGAATCACCCGCAACGGACCAGACATAAATGGTGAGCGCATAAGAATCGTTCACGTAAAGCTTCGACTCATCGGGAGAAAAACATATCCCGTTTGGATAAGCCAACGTCGAATCGAGAAGCTGAACCGCACCTGATGAACTTATTCTGTAAATTCCGGAAAAAGGCAATTCCTGCTTTTGCCCTACCGGGATGTTGAACGGGGGATCAGTAAAAAATATTGCACCGTCAGATTTCACAACGACATCATTCGGGCTGTTAAACTTTACCCCGCGAAAAGTCGAAGCAAGTGGAGTTATCGTGCCGTCCAGGTTCATACGGACTACTCTTCGAAACCACATCTGGCAAAACACCAACCTTCCCTCTTGATCGAACGTCATACCATTAGAACTGTCTGACGGACTAAGAAATGGAGTAGCTTTGCCAGTAGCAGGAGAATACTGATAGATTTTATCGCCAGCTATATCTGAAAAAAGAAGCGAGCTGTCTTGTGCCCCTTTCAGTCCTGGACCATCGTACCACACGGGCCCTTCCACCTGCAGAAATCCCGTCGCGAGTTTTTCAAGTTTTGCGCCGGGTGGCACAGGCGACTGTGCCATGGCAGTTGATACAATCAGCAAAGGTAAAATAAAGTATATTTTTTTCATCTTTCGTATGCCTCAATTATTCGGTTCATCATTTCATTTGTTTCTTCCTTTACAATCTGCCGTTTTGGGTCCGCGTCGAACCAAGCTAGCGTTCGTTTGATGCCCTCCCGGAACGGTATCGTGGCTTCAAAATCCGGGACTAAAGTCTTGATTTTGGTGTTGTCAAAAATAGCACTATGCGCTTTGTCTCCCAATAATGTTCCGATCATGGAACTCTCATGATTGCAGAGATAATCGGTTGCGACGTGGACAATATTCGGCTCAACATTCAGCGCATCGGCGGTTGCCTGGTATATCTGATTCCATGTTAACACTTCATCAGACGTAATTT
>DASPQI010000007.1:0-2758 GCA_035625045.1 Syntrophales bacterium
TGGCTCGGCGAGGAAAGCTATGATAGAAGTATCTTTCCGGTGTGGATAGCAATTTTGGAATCATAACGTTCTCCTGCCAGTTTCTTAATTAATCCTCCTTGCGCCCTAACGCTTTAATCACCGGCAGGTAAAAGTTGTGGCCAGTTTTTTTGGCCGCAGCTTTTGCCTGTCCGAGTCAATTTAATTGTTCGACAATTATTTGTGAAATATTTCAGTCTTCTAATTTTTGCCTTTCTTGAATTATTTCCTTTTGTGTAAATTCCCTTGGAATCGGGATTGATAACAACTTTCTTCTTACAGAATCTAAAATTGAATTTGGATAAGGAGCGTTCAAATCGAAGTTATCCTCAAATAAATCCCGCAATATTGAATCTTGTCTTTTTGGGGGAATATTCTCCCATTGACTCGGGGTGATGAACCAATGATCTGTCCCATTCACCATCCATGTCTCCACCATTATGAGTGGCCCATTAAGTCTATTCATGAATTCATTTATATATACCTCTAAATACTTTTTATGCCCATACAATACTGTGGCACATATTACTGTTTTATCATCCAAAGTTAATACATTTAAGATGGCTTTAACATTATGCTTTTCACCATGATCGTCGATGTGAAAATTTCCTATTCCACCTAAAACTACAGGCAAACGTTCCATGACTTCGATCTTGAAATGGAATAGGGACGTATCCCCATGTTTTTCAATTTCATTAAGAGAACGTGGAAGAAATTCCGTTTTATAGTAACTGAGAAGTTTCTTCCAATTATCAATACCCCAATTCATACCTTTCTGCCGTAAATTAAGCCCTTCGGATTTAAACTCCTTAATATCCAAGTTGTATTCGCGGATGATCTCATTTCCAATTTCCTTTCTAAAGAAAGTAGCAAATTTTTTGGATATCAGATCATTATATGATTGTAGAGCTTTTACACCGTCTTTTAATTCAATTTCTTTTATTACGATTTCTTTGCATATCGTTCTAAATACTTGCCATTTTATGTAATCATCGTCGGTTATAGTTTTACTACGCTCAATCCCAGCGAAATATCGTTCATGTTTTTCGCAGAATCCTGGGAAAGTTGATGCCTCATTGATACCAACTTTTTTTATTATTAATCCCTTGTTAGCGTAAATGTCAGGACAATAAACATGCCCGTTCTCGGATATTTGTTCTAATATTCCTGCACGTTGTATTGAATGAGAAAAACGAATAGATTGTGCCTGACATTCGGGGTATATGCACGTGCGTGGGTTCTTAATTCGTTTTAATAGCCTACTATAGCCTTGATTAAAGTAACCCATCATGTGACCATAGGTTTTAAAAAGATATGCTTCATCTTCCTTTATGGAATCAGTAAATTTATCTATTGTATCCCGTATTAAAAGATGAACATCTCTAGGTATTTCTTTTTTTCTTGTTGGTCTCATTCTATAAATCCTAGTATGTCGAACGCTCGCGGTCATCAGCCGGAAGGCGGGCAACGCGAGCCTCCGGTCTGCTGGAGCGGCATGTTGGGCAGGCCGTTGTCACAAATCGGACCATTCGGGAAACCTGTTGTCCTCTGATTCCTGAATGCAGCGCTGGTGAATCCTGGGCCGTCGAAGAACCTCTGGCCGGAGCGGCACCGCAGCGAACCGATTGTGGTAGACAACAAGGTAAGGACCTTCAGGACCGTCGAAGAGGACTGCAAGCCCGCTGATTTTTGTGTTGTGCTTAGGGGTCATGCTGCGGCCTCCGCCAAGCCGATGCACGACCGAGACGATCCGGGCACCCACTCCGCGAGTGGTAATCACGAGCGCCTCGTACAGACCATACATGGCGGACATGACCGCATGTGGACCGGTATAGCCACGAAGGACATCCACGTTGTTAAAAACGACGACTAGGGTCGGCTGGCCTGATCGGGCGCGTGCCCGGAGCTGCGAACCTGCCTTCGAGATTCTGCCACGCAGTCTGTCGCCGGGCACTCCGCTGAAGCTGTACTCACCCGTTTCGGCGAAGGCGCGGAGCGATGCCTCATCCTCGCGGTTTGGATCTATCTGCTTCACCTCAACGAGGATCGGCGGCTCCTGCAAGCGAAGCTCGTAGTCTGGGGTAGGTCGGCCGGCTGCCGAATCTGGTTCCAGACGGGTGAAGGGAAGGTCCGTGTCCGTGCAGAACCGTTCGAAGAGCGCCTCTGATACGGTTCGGTCTGTCATCGCCTACGCTGCCCAACGAACGAGGTCAGCCGCGTTTATGGTGCGCGATTTTTGCGCGCTGTAAACGTCGGCTGCACCGACTTGTTGGGCGTCAAAGTCATTTCCATGGATTCATCTCGTCCTTGGAAATTGCGTGTTCCGCCATGATGCCATCGCGAGTCCTCTCTAGAACGCTTACAACTGTTTCAGGGAACTTTTTGCTTTGGTCGTTAACCCAAAGGATAAAATGGCGTTCATCCTCTCCGAAAATACTCGCTACATAGTAGTCTAATTGGTCAAGATCTAGTGGGCGTCCGGTCTCTTTATCAATCAGATGTGCCACATATTTACTTCTGAAGTCATAGATTTTCTTCGCCTCAATTCCCTTTTTAATGTTTTTGCAGCGCTCCTTGCAATCTTTGGGTATGAGATCGTGATACGCGCCATAAAACTCGAGAAATTTCGATAACCCTAAGATCGTCTGTGACTGGCACATGCGGCGCATGCCGTGATATACGACAGGATGAATAGTCGTTTTGCGGTTGAGCCCCTCAAAAATCTCAAGGCTGCGCGTTC
>DASPQI010000008.1:0-8405 GCA_035625045.1 Syntrophales bacterium
GGTGGCGCATTGATAATGACGCCTAAAGCCTCAAGGACGTCGGCGCTTCCGCAACCGCTGGAAACAGAGCGGTTTCCGTGTTTGGCAACTGTAAGGCCCGCTGCCGAAACGACAAAAGCTGCAGTCGTTGAAATATTAAAAGTTTTCCTTCCGTCCCCGCCGGTACCGCATGTATCCATAATGACCGAAGAACGGGCGTCTATCCTTGTCGCCTTTTGTCTCATGATGCGGGCGGCTCCTGCTACCTCATCAATCGTTTCACCCTTGATCCTGAGTCCTGTTATGAAAGCAGCGATCTGTGCGGGTGTCGCATTTCCTTCCATAACTTCATTCATGACTTCCATCATTTCGGTCTCATTTAGATTTTTATTATCTACTACCTTTGCGATTGCTTCCCTGATCATTGTGTCTGCTCCTTTGTCGTTTAAGAATTCCTATCTTTCTTTACCCCTCATCTACCCTGTATGGCTTTGTAAATCATTAAGCATTATTTACCAATTCTAAAAAATTCTTGATAATCCGCTTTCCATGCGGTGTCAAGATCGATTCAGGATGGAATTGTATACCTTCCACAAGATACTCTCGATGCCTGATGCCCATGATTTCACCTTCCTCCGTATTGGCACTGATCTCAAGGCATGAGGGGAGGGAAACTTTCTCCACGAGAAGAGAGTGATAGCGTCCTGCGGTAAAAGGGTTTGGCAGGCCCTTGAAGATGGAGTTCCCATCATGAAGGATTTGTGAGGTTTTCCCATGCATGAGTCTTCCAGCTCTGACCACGTTACCGCCGAAGGTATAGCCGATGGCCTGATGACCCAGACAGACACCCATAATGGGTATAGTTTTATGAAATTCTCTGATAACTTCAACGGTGATTCCGGCTTCCTTTGGTGTGCATGGACCGGGTGACAAAAATATAGAGCTGGGTGCGAGTTTCGTTATTTCATTTACGGTTATCGCGTCATTGCGGTAGACAGCGACATCCTGACCCAGCTGACCCAAATACTGAACGAGGTTATATGTAAAGGAATCGTAATTGTCGATCATTAAAATCATGGTCTACTCCTTTAAATGTCCTTCTTTAATTCAAATCCCGAGGTGGCAAGGCGTATTGCCTGCATCATGCCCTCGCCTTTATTGACAGTTTCCTGGTATTCTTTGTCGGGGTCCGAATCGGCTACAATCCCGGCGCCTACCTGAATATAAATTTTGTCATCTTTAACCAATATGGTTCTGATGGTTATGCAGAGATCCATATTGCCCGTGTAACTGAAGTATCCTACGGCACCCCCGTATGGTCCGCGCATGGTAGGCTCAAGTTCGTCAATTATCTCCATGGCCCTTACCTTTGGCGCGCCGGAAAGTGTACCGGCGGGGAAAGTAGCTTTCAGGACATCAAAGCAGTCTTTTCCCTCAGATAATTGTGCCTGGATATTTGTTACAAGGTGCATCACATGCGAGTACCGCTCTACTACCATAAGTTGATTAACCTGGACGCTTCCGATTCGCGCTATTCTGCCTAGGTCATTTCTCCCCAAGTCAACCAGCATTACATGCTCCGCCCTTTCTTTGGGATCTTCCAGAAGCTCGTCGGCAAGGTGCCTGTCTTCCTGTTCGTTTTTTCCCCTCCTCCTTGTTCCAGCAATAGGTCTTAGTTCAGCTATTCCTTCTTCAAGGCGTACCATGACTTCAGGCGAGGAACCAATAAGAAACATATCGTCAAGTTTGAGGAAAAAAAGATAAGGGGACGGGTTCACATAGCGAAGTGCCCGATATAAATTAACCGGATCTATATCGTTTTCTACGTGGAATCGCTGTGAGAGTACAACCTGGATGATATCACCGGTAACGATGTATTCCTTTGCCATCCTGACTATGGATTTAAAAGCTTCAGGTGACATATTGGATTGAAGGGGGGGGGCGGTTTTTGTCTTCTGGTATTGTTCATTGATTTTAACGGGAGTTTTCAGGGTGTTGATTATATCTTCAATCTTTTTGACCGTCTCATCGTAAATTGACACTGGATCTTTGCCGTCTTCAATGAAGGCGCTCGAAACCACTTTAATCGTGTGTCTGATATTGTCAAAGATGATCAGTGTATCCGTAATTATAAAGATCGAATCGTCCGTATTCAAGTCGTTATGGGGCTTTGCATCGAGCTTTTCAAAATATCGAACCATATCATAGCCTAAAAATCCAACGGCTCCGCCATAAAACCTGGGCAGGCCGTCCACTGGGACAGGGCGATAGATGTTGAGTAAATTTTTTAGAAATCTCAAGGGATCTCCCTCGTGTTTGTAGGAGTGGATCCTATCTTTCTCATGGATTAGGATATCTTCACCCCTGACCTTGAAAATAATGCGGGGATCTGATCCCAGAAATGTGAAACGTCCCCATTTCTCACCGCCTTCAACGCTTTCAAGAAGAAAGATATGGGATTTTGATCTTAGTTTCATGAGAGCTGATACTGGTGTTTCTATATCAGCCAGGATTTCTTTGTAGACGGGGATCAAATTACCCTGAGCGGTAAATTTTTTGAAAGTATCAATATCCGGATAATACATGATTAATATTCCTCTTCTCATTTTATAAAAAAAGGCCGCTTAACATCACGGCCTTTTTGTTACCATAAAAAAAACCGTGGAGCCTACAAGAGGTCTCCACGGCTTGTGCTTCGATTAGTGTGAAGTTAACGGTGGGCAAACCTCTGTCTTGAATTCTGCCACCACCAGTTAATAATTGAAATTATCTGCTTCATTTTTCTAATATATCCGAAAAAAAACTGGTTTCTTATAACAGCGTTTATAACCCATGTCAATAATATTTTTACAACCAGTATTTATCTCCTTTCGTCCCTTCTATATGATAATTCATCTTTGTCTTGGATGTTTTTTTGTATGTTGATTTTTTATAAAACAATATGTATTGTCGTAAGTAACTTGCGCAAGTTAATATTAAATATCTGTTTATATAATTATTGGAGTAAAAACATATGGTTGCTGATATCCTGTCGGTCAAAAACCTGCTGCCTTTGATAATCATTTTTGCTGGCTTTCTTATAGGTACAATATTTGAAAAAATCATACTTCGGGAAATTAAAAGTATCTCCGCAAAAGCGAAATGGATAAGCGATGACATATTTATTAAGGCACTTCGCGGTACCACAACCTTATTGTTTCTAGCCGCTGGCATTTACTGGGCACTCGAGACTACAGAGATAAGTCGTGAGATGTTAAGTTTTCTTCACAAGGTTCTGTTTGTTATTGTTATCTTTTCCGTGACTCTGATTTTATCGAGGATTGCCGTTGGTTTCGTAAATCTATACAGCAAAAGAGCAGGCGGGGCCTTTATATCAACATCAATGTTCACAAACATAACGAGGATTCTGGTTTTAATAATCGGTATTCTCATAATACTCCAGTATGTCGGAATATCTATCGCACCCATACTCACCGCATTGGGTGTAGGGGGACTTGCAGTAGCCCTTGCCCTTCAGGATACCCTTAGCAATTTATTTGCCGGTATTCATGTAATTGCGTCGGGACAGTTAAAACCCGGGCATTATCTGAGGTTGAGCAGTGGTGAGGAAGGGTACATTGCGGATATAACATGGCGATACACTACCATTCGGTCGCTGCAAAATAACACTATAATTGTTCCAAACTCAAAATTGGCATCGGCAATCGTCACAAACTTTAATATTCCGGACCAAAAGATATTAATATCCATAGAAGCGGGTGTTAGTTACGACAGTGACCTGGAGAAAGTTGAAAGAGTGACAACTGAGGTTGCCAGAGAGGTCATGAAAGACATAAGGGTGGATGTCCCGGGGTTTGATCATATCATTTCTTACAAAAAGTTTGGTGAGTCAAGCATCGACTTCCATGTGTACCTTCATGTAAAAGAGTTTGTCGATCAATATGCCGTTAAGCATGAGTTTATCAAGAGACTTCACAAACGCTATCGGGAGGAAGGTATTGAGATTCCATTTCCTGTTAGGACAGTTTACATGAAAGAAAAGATTTAAGTGAATTGCAATAATAGTTTCCGGAGTAATAAAAATTATTTAAGTTATTTTAATGGCCACTTTTTCTGCACATCTTCTTCCGAATCGGCATATTTCTGCGCTATCTTATTAAATTGATTAGCCAAAACTAAAAAAGCATCTACTATGTCGGGGTCAAAATGTGTACCCGACGCCTCACGGATGATATCTACCGATTCTTCATGAGGGTAGGGCGGCTTGTAAATGCGTCGGCTGATCAGGGCGTCATAGACATCTGCAATCGCCATAAGACGTCCCGGAATTGATATATCGTCACCCGATAGCCCTTCCGGATAACCTGCTCCGTTCCACTTTTCATGGTGACCGTAAGCTATTTCCATACCAACCCTTAAGAAAGGAACCGGTATCCCAAGGAGATTCTCAGCAGAAATAATCGCATCACGACCTATCGTTGTATGGGTCTTCATTATCTCGAATTCTTCCGGGGTCAGTTCGCCCGGTTTTAGTAAAATATGATCTGGAATGCCTACCTTACCCATATCATGGAGCGGTGCGGACTTGAAGAGCAGCATAATTTTCTCGTCAGTTAAAAAATTCTTGAATTTCGGATGAGCCTTTAGTTTGGTAGCCAGTAGCTTCACATAATTCTGGGTACGACGTATGTGATTGGCTGTCTCGTTGTCACGCGTCTCTGCTAAAGATCCCATGGTAACCATTGTGACATCCTGAATCATTGATATCTCTTTTGTCCTCCTTGCCACCTCCTGCTCCAGATACTCTGCCTTGTCTTTCAAAAAGTCCCTTGCGCTTTTTAATTGAAGGTGGGTATTTATACGGGCGAGGAAGACAGACGGGCTTACCGGTTTTGTAATATAGTCTACTGCTCCAAGTTCAAACCCCATCTTTTCTTCTTCTTCATCGGACTTGGATGAAAGAAAAATAACCGGTATATCGCTGGTCTCAGGGATACTCTTGAAGTAGCGACACATATGGTAGCCGACTTTTTCCGGCATCATAATATTAATAAGAATAAGATCCGGTGGGTCTTCAGAAAATGTAATCTGGAGAGTTTTTTCCATATTAGTGGCAAGTTCTATTCTATAAATGTCTTTCAGTATAGAGCTCATAAAGTCAATGTCATCTAATGCGTTGTCAACAATGAGAATAGATTTTCTTTGGTCATCGGCTTTCAATACGGTCATATTCCCTCCCTATAAAATTACACCAAAAGGGTATTTGTAAAATAATTAACGCTAAAAGTTTAAGGAAAAGAGCGTTATGTGTCAAGAAGAAACGACCTCTCTCTTGACAGAAATTACCAAGTCCATTAATGTCTAAACCATTGTAGTCAAATCCGGATAAGTATTATGGCCGATATTTTATTTCGCACGGTTAATGGTTCCCCTTCTCAACATAGTAAGACACTCTCTTTTTTGCTCGACGATTTAAAAAGCCCTTTCAGAAAAGGTGATACAGTAGGTATCAAACTTCACTGGGGTGAGAGGGGAAATTACAGCTTCCTGCCGCCAACCTATGCCGAAGAAATTGTCAAATGGCTTAAAAAACTGGGCACAAACCCTTTTATCTTTGATACTACGGCTCTATATTCGGGAGGTCGCCGCACTGGAGTAGACGCATTAAAAACAGCAGAAGAACATGGTTATGCAGAAAAGTATCTCGGCTGCCCGGTTGTTATTGCAGACGGCCTTGATGGACGGAACGTCATGGACATACACGCCGGTTTCAAGCATTTTAAATCGGTTCAGATTGCTTCTGTTATAGAAAAAACAGACGGCTTTGTGATTTTTTCTCATTTCAAAGGGCATATGGCTGCCGTTTTCGGTGGAGCCATTAAAAATATATCCATGGGTTTTGCATCTCGGGCGCAGAAGCAGCGCATGCACTCGGATGTGCGGCCGTACATAAATAGGGAGAAATGTGTACGCTGCGGCGTATGTATTGAAGTATGCCCTTCAGGAGCGGCGCAGCTTGATAATGAAGGGTATCCGATCTATGATCATGATACGTGCATTGGCTGCGCCCAATGTATTGCCCTCTGCGGTGAAATGGCGCTTAAAATTTTGTGGAATATAGAAGACAGGTTATTTCAGGAGAAGTTGATCGAGACAGCAGCGGCCATTTGGAAACATATTAAGGACAGAAGCGTATTGATAAATGCCCTTATTAATATATCTTCGGAATGCGATTGCCTGCCGGGAGAATATTCAGTTATGATACTCGATTTGGGTTTTGTGGCTGGATACAATCCGGTGGAGGTTGACGCTGAATCTCTGAGACTTACTGGTACGGAACCATTTGAGAGAGCTCATCCAAATATACCCTGGCAAAGACAATTCGAATACGCGAGAGAAATAGGATTTTATCCTAATGATTGATTATCAGAAAGAACTCAACCAGGAACAACTGCGAGTTGTAATGGAGAAAGACGGCCCGATTCTTGTCATTGCCGGTGCGGGGAGCGGGAAAACCCGCACACTGACTTATAGAGTAGCTCGTTTGATAGAATCGGGAAGCAGGCCGGAAAGAATCCTGCTCGCCACATTTACCAATAAGGCCGCACGAACCATGCTTTCCAGGGTGAAGGCCCTTACCGATGTGGATATAAACCATATGTGGGGAGGCACATTTCATCATATTGCCCATCTTATCCTAAGGACAAATTCACTCCTCTTGGGTTATGAACGGAACTTTTCTATATTGGATAGTGAAGATTCTACTCAACTAATTAATACGTGCATATCCGAAAAAGGAATCATAACAAAAAATGACAAATTTCCCAAGGGGGATGTGCTGAGAGACATTGTCAGTTTCTCCATAAACACAGGTGCCAAAATTGAAGATGTAATCAAAACAAGATATCCATATTTTTCTAATGTTATTGATGATATAAAGCAGGTAGCCGTAGACTATCAAATGCACAAAAAGAAATTAAATGTCATGGATTTTGATGATCTTCTCGTAAATTGTAAGAAACTTCTTACAGATTATCAGGATTTATTAAGAAAATATGCTGAGAAGTTTTCTGACGTTCTTGTTGATGAATATCAGGATACGAATACCATACAGGCAGACATAGTGGATCTTTTAGCGTCCGGCCATGCAAACCTTATGGCAGTCGGGGACGATTCACAGAGTATATACGCTTTCAGAGGGGCCAATTTTGAAAATATAATCAAGTTTCCTGAAAAATATCCTGATTGCAAATTATTTAAGCTTGAGATTAATTACCGCAGCACGCCCGAAATCCTGCATCTGGCTAATATGAGCATCATAAACAATGACAGGCAGTATCAGAAGACACTCCGATCAGTAAGAAGAAAGGGCATAAGGCCGATTCTCATACCAATAAAAGATGTTATGCAGCAGGCTAATTTTGCCGCCCAGAGAATCCTGGAACTGATAAGGGAAGGAATGCCCGTCAGCGAAATTGCAGTCTTGTATCGAGCCCACTATCATTCCATAGAACTTCAAATGGAAATGGTGCGCAGAGGAATTCCGTTTGAAATCCGATCCGGCATACGCTTTTTCGAGCAGGCCCACATAAAGGATGTGACCGCCTATATGAGGATCATCATGAATCCTTTTGACGAACTGGCATGGAAGAGGGTGTTGGGACTTTATAGGAAAATCGGGAAAATAACCGCTGAAAAGTTGTGGAATTTCTTACTATCAAAGAAGAGCCCCTTGGAAACGGCGTTCCATGATGATTTTTTAAGACGCACACCAAAGGCTGCAAAAGAAGGTATTATGAGTTGCCGGAACATACTCGGAAGACTCACCCGTTCGCCCGGTCTATCTCCATCGGAGATTATCGAAATTTTACTGGAGGGCGGCTATCGTGATCACCTGCGGGAGAAGTATACTGATGCTGCATCAAGAGAAGACGATTTGATTCAGTTGTCTAATTTCTCCTTGCGGTTTTGTTCTCTAGAAGATTTTTTAGGCGAACTATCACTGTTGACTAATATGACCGAAGTGAATGAGTCCGAAGCGGACGACGAGAATGGGGACAGAGTTATCCTCAGTACTATACATCAGGCAAAGGGACTCGAGTGGTCCGTCGTTTTGATTATCTGGTGCGCCGATGGGATGCTTCCCCTAGCACGCGCCCTGAAAGACCCGAACGGGGAAGAGGAAGAAAGAAGGCTTTTTTACGTGGCGACAACAAGGGCAAAGGATCAGCTTTATCTCTGCTACCCGCTCACAAGCTATACAAGGGGCATGGGGAATATGATGCAGATGCCGTCCAGATTCATAAGAGAACTCTCGCCCCAAGCAACGTATAAGAAAGCCTGCCCGTTCGATCAATGGGTAGTCGACGAAGACTGGAGATTCTAAAGCCAGCGGTCGAGCTTTGATTTTGCCTCGTATTCTTCCC
>DASPQI010000009.1:0-5739 GCA_035625045.1 Syntrophales bacterium
GAGCAACGACGAAATGATCGGGAAGCTTCTGAACGCGAACTACCTTATCGAAGGAAGCTTCGAAGTTATGAATAATGATTTGAGGATAGATCTGAAGGTTGTCGACGCCAGAACGGGACAGATAATGCCTATCGGCACGAATGGTGTTTTCAGCGACGTATCCTTTCTTGTGGCGGCTCTGTCAAGCGACATATTGATTAAACTCAATGCGAAACCCCCGAAAATTGCAGCTCAAAGACGGATTCCCCTTGACGCTATGAAATATTACTATATCGGGATTGACAAGCTGGACACAGGCGATGCGACCAACGCGATGAAATATTTCAGGGATTCCGCGGATGCGGACCCGTTCTATACCCAGCCTGAAAAAGAACTCGAGAATGGCTACAAACTTCTTAATGACTTGCATATGGCGCGGTTCCAGAGGGAGCTGAACCAGAACCTGCACTATTTTGAGAAGTCGCAGGAACTTCTCGGGACAGTACCTTTCGACACCGCTCCTTATTTTGAGTGCATCAGGTTAACAAAATTAGGAGTGACTGATGAAATAGAGTTGTCGAATAGGGTCAAATCTTCAGGTCTTGTCACAAACAAACGTTATTTGGAATATAAATCGGCCGGATTTTTCGGCGGATCCGAAATCAATGAGATTTACACAACAACAAACTTGGTTCACATATTTTGGTATGGTAATATTTTAAATGAAAAGTACTATAACATTCCGCCCAAAGGTAACCCCGAATTGAAGGATTATGTAGCGAATAACGGATATCTGTTTTATTGCAGCAGCCCTTATGAATGCACTTATTATGAAGTAATTGGCAGTCTGGGAAATATAATAGCCCTTTATGAAAGGTCAGGAGATCTTTTGAACCTGGACAATATCGACCTGAAGAAAAAAGTAAGGCCCCTGCAGGATGAATACATATCATTATGTGAAAACGCCCTTAAGGATTTTAATTTTACCAATACTGAGAAAATTTTATATGATGAGATCAGCGAGATACATTCCGAAGCTGAAGATAATACAGCCAACATAACCGTCAGGCAAAAGGATTATGAAAAGCTGAGGGAAACCTGTGAAAAATATATTTCAAAATATTCGGACAGCACGGACGTTTTCGTGAAAAATAATGAAGAAAATGTTGAAGGATATTACAAGGAAGCGCTGGATTTTCTGAAAAATATAAAGAAATAGATAAAAAATCTTATCATCTATCATAAGAGCGAAACCTGGATGATAAGACAAAATATAATCACCACACAAAAAAATGCTATTAACAAAGTATATAATTTCAGCTGATGATCGTAATAACCAATTAACATTTGATAGGAGAATTAGGATCGGCAATTTATATGTATGCTAAAGGTTGGGCGTATAACTTATTAGGTAGCACCACAAACCGATATTTACAATTGGGAGAGATTAGGGTTAATCAAGAAACCAGCCTCCCAGCTTCACAAGAATGGTATAAAGATTTTGCTTTTTCGGGCTATAATCAGTTGTATTCAATAAGTCCATATAACAAGTTATCTTACTCGACCAACCTTGACATTGGAAAAATAGTTGACAATAATATTTATTTTTATTAGTATTAATAATTATTATTAATAAGATTGTTTTATGAATCCTATTATAAGGCGCAAGAGTACTCAACGCGAGAAAATCTATCATGTTATAAAAAGCAGTACTTCACATCCTACAGCTCAGTTGGTATATGACCAGATCAGGAAAGAACTTCCTTCAGCCAGCATGGGTAATGTGTACAGAAATATCAAAATTCTTATAGAAGAAGGACGCATCCAGAGCAGAAATTTCGGCGATGGTATAGAACATTATGACGCAATTACCGATATGCATTACCATTTCATTTGCAATAAATGCGGATCCATATCCGACTTTAATATGCCTATACAGAAAGGTATTGAAGAAGAGGCTAAGAAGAGAACTAACAATTTGATAAACGGCCACACAATACAATTTTTCGGTTTATGCAAAAAATGCAAAAAAAAGGAGGTAAAAGATGAAAGGCAACGGAAAATTGATCGGAACACATAATTCATTGCTTGCAAACGAGCTTACAGCGATTAATCAATATATCGTCAATTTTGACAGGAAACGAAAGGAGGAACCTTATGAATGAACAAAGGAAGAGATCGGTAACGGGCGGAGCTGAAATAACAACCGCCAGAGAAGGCACGTCGAACCGGGACTGGTGGCCGAACCAATTAAACCTGAAGATTCTACATCAGAACTCATATATGAGCAGTCCAATGGGCAAGGAGTTCAATTACGCTAAAGAATTCAAGAAACTTGACCTTAAGGCCCTGAAAAAGGACCTCTATGCGCTGATGGCAGACTCGCAGGATTGGTGGCCAGCCGATTACGGTCACTATGGGCCGCTTTTTATCCGTATGGCGTGGCACAGCGCAGGTACATACCGCATGGGCGACGGCCGAGGAGGAGCGGGAGACGGCACCCAACGTTTTGCGCCCCTCAACAGCTGGCCAGACAATGTAAACCTCGACAAGGCCCGCCGGCTGCTCTGGCCGATCAAGCAGAAATACGGCAGAAAGATTTCCTGGGCCGACCTTATGATCCTCGCCGGAAATTGCGCGCTTGAGTCGATGGGATTCAAGACCTTCGGCTACGGCGGAGGACGCGAGGACGTCTGGGAGCCGCAGGAGGATGTTTACTGGGGTAGCGAGAGCGAGTGGCTTGGCGACAAGCGCCACTCTGGCGATCGTGGACTTGAAAATCCCCTCGCAGCTGTGCAGATGGGCCTGATTTACGTGAACCCTGAAGGGCCGAACGGTAATCCCGACCCGGTCGCTTCAGGCCGTGACATCCGCGAAACCTTTGCGCGCATGGCAATGAACGATGATGAAACGGTTGCGCTTATAGCCGGCGGACATACGTTCGGCAAGGCTCATGGCGCGGGTAACGCTAAGCTTGTCGGTCCAGAACCTGAGGGCGCCAGTATCGAGGAACAGGGACTTGGCTGGAAGAGCAGCTTCGGCAGCGGTAAAGGCGGCGACACGATCTCCAGCGGTATCGAAGGCGCGTGGAAGCCTAATCCGACCAGATGGGATATGGGCTATCTGAACACCCTGTTTAAATACGAGTGGGAGCTGGTCAAGAGCCCGGCGGGGGCGCATCAGTGGCTGGCTAAGGATGTTGCTGAAGAAGACATGGTGATTGACGCGCATGACCCGTCGAAAAGACACCGGCCGATGATGACCACGGCGGATCTCGCACTAAGGTTCGACCAGATATATGAACCGATTGCACGACGCTACCAGCAGAACCCAAAGGAATTTACTGATGCCTTCGCCCGAGCATGGTTCAAGCTGACCCACCGCGACATGGGGCCACGTTCGCGCTATCTCGGCGAAGAGGTCCCGGCAGAGGAACTGATCTGGCAGGACCCTGTGCCTGCAGTCGATCATAAGCTGATTGAAGCGAAGGACATAGTTTACCTCAAGGGCAAGATCCTTGCCTCGGGCCTGTCTGTCTCCCAACTGGTCTGGACTGCCTGGGCGTCAGCGTCAACATTCCGCGGCTCCGATAAGCGCGGTGGTGCAAATGGAGCGCGAATTCGTCTAGCTCCTCAAAAGGACTGGGAAGTCAACCAGCCGGCCAAACTGATGACTGTTCTGCAGACCCTTGAAAAAATCCAAAAGGAGTTCAATGGCTCGCAATCAGACGGGAAGAAAGTTTCTCTCGCCGATTTGATTGTGCTTGGTGGATGCGCAGGTATTGAGCAGGCTGCGAAAAATGGAGGACATGACGTGATTGTACCCTTTACACCTGGGCGCACGGATGCGTCACAGGATCAAACCGACGTGGATTCATTCTCTGTACTCGAACCGGCAGCAGATGGATTCCGTAATTATCTCAAAACCAAATATGCTGTATCGGCAGAGGAATTGCTCATTGATCGTGCGCAACTGCTGACATTGACTGCTCCCGAGATGACGGTTTTGATCGGCGGAATGCGCGTCCTGAATGTTAACTTCGGTCAGTCCAAGCATGGCGTCTTCACAAAGCGGCCGGAGATACTTACCAATGACTTCTTCGTAAATCTACTGGACATGAGTACAATATGGAAAGCAACATCAGATGATAGTGACGTATTCGAGGGTCGTGATCGCGCAACGGGTGAACTCAAATGGACCGGAACGCGTGTTGACCTTATCTTTGGCTCGAACTCTCAGCTCCGGGCTCTTGCAGAAGTCTATGCGTGTGAAGACTCGCAGGATAAGTTCGTGAATGATTTCGTGGCGGCCTGGAACAAGGTAATGAACACGGATCGCTTTGATGTTGACTGATTTTTATAGAGGGTAGCGATTGTCGTAAAGAAAATGTGCTAAAATATACGTCATACTGAGTGCATCATTAAATTCTCTGCAGGCGAGCTACCGTCATTAGTGCCCGGTCTTATTCTATAAGTGGGGTATTTTATGGGTAAACTGACAATGCAAATGAGTATCTCTATTGATGGTTGTGTCGACCATACTATTGCAATAGCTGATGTTGATGAACTTCTCGAATTTACATCAATGGAATTTGAAAAAACAGACATATTATTATTCGGACGTAAGTGTTATCAATTAATGGAAACAGATTGGACTAATGTCAGAAATGATCCAAATGCAACCAAAAGTTTTATCGATTTTGCCGAGAAAATTATCGCCAAGCCTAAAATTTTGTTTTCAAGAACTCTGACAAAAGCAAATTGGAATAATACAATTCTGATAAGTAATGACGCAATCAGCGAAGTAATTAAACTTAAACGGCAGGAGAAAAACTTATCTATTGGCGGTATTGATGTTAGTAGGGAATTGATGCAAAACGGGCTTATAGATGACATTCTATTATTAGTCCAGCCAGTTATTTGGGGCAAAGGGCGGCGCTTATTCGATGGAATTGAAAACAGGATGGACATGAAACTTGTAGAAACTATGAAATTCAAGTCGGGTGTTGTTTTATTGCATTATGCAATATAACCCAAAATAAAAAACGTTAGTTTTTGGAACTGCCCTTTTATCTTTTAACTTAAAAAATATTAAATAACAAAAAGATAATCAACATCCTGTGCTTATTGACAGCCCTACTGAAACCTTTTTTTCGGGTAATCAGAAATGATCGGAGAGAGCGGGATTCGAACCCGCGGTACCCTTATGAGGTACAACACCTTAGCAGGGTGCCCCTTTCGACCACTCAGGCATCTCTCCATGCCAAATGCATTGTTCTATTATAATCCATACGTACTGAACTATCAAATTTTAACCTTTCGGACATCTATTCCCCTTTTTCTGCGACATATGAAGTAAGCGTAGATTTGCTAGGCGAAAAAATGCGAAAAGCAAGTTGTTGTCCGAGCACAGACCCTGTTAATCAATCAAGTTAATCGTAAAATAATAACATTTAAAAAGTTAATATCTTTCAGGGTTTGTGTGAGTTCAACTTGCAGCAGTTTTGAGCCTTAGCAAATCAAGCTTACTGATTCAAGGCGCTAGGAAAAAGGGGAATTAATAGTGATGAAGACTTACAGAAGTTCATTTTGACAAAAACAACGCATTGATTTATTATTATTCCACCTGATCGGACCGGGATGGTTTAAAATGAAAGTCTACTCACGTCTTTCGAGCTACGCTTTTAAATACAAATTTCATTTTGCATTTTATCTTTTTTTTGTCATAATTATAACTGGAGCTCAGATTGCCGGTATCCTG
>DASPQI010000010.1:0-4209 GCA_035625045.1 Syntrophales bacterium
TGCGCTCAGTATGTCCAGGATGGCGCGCAGGTCGGGATCGATATATGACGATTCGGTCTGGCCCTTGCTGATTTCCGCAATCACCTGCTCTGCCAGTTTCATTACCGCTTCGGCCATATCTGCCGCAGGTAGAATGGAGTCAACTACACCCGCATCGATGGCGCTTTTAGCAATGGTCGGATACTTCACGTCGCCGGGGTCTTCTACAATGGTCCTCCCGCCCATCGCCTTTATTTCCGAAAGCCCGAGGGTGCCGTCGCTTCCCTTTCCCGCCAGGAGGATACCGATACTGCGGCGACGCTGGTCGACAGCGAGGGAGCAGAAGAAATGATCAATGGGCATGCGCAGGCCGTTGCATAAGACAGGTTCTTGCAGGGTGAGTCTGCCCGCTGTAATGTTAAGAAATTTGTCCGGCGGTATGATATGGATGCAGTCTGCCAGAATCGGCATCCCGTCCGTCGCATCCACGACGGCAAGCGCCGTTAGATTTTTTAGCGCCTTTGCGGATAGGTTCTTTTGGGTACGCTGCATATGCTGGATGAGCACAAAGGCCACACCGCGTCCGGTGGGCATCTTTGAGAAAAACTGTTTCAGAGACTTAAGCCCTGCACCCGCTGAACCTACGCCTACCACAATGACGGGATGCTTGTCTTCTATGCGGCTGTCTGTTAATTTAACTTCTTTTTTCACCACGCGCCGCTTTTGGTTATTTTTTTTCATGTCAGTCTCCCAAAAAACATTAAATGCTTATCTCATGAGTTAGGTATCATGAAATGTTTGTACAACTTTCACTCAGTAATTGTGAGGTGCGTAAGAGTAATTGTATTAAATTCTTAATATAAACGGGATTAAACTTCTATAATCCGATCTCTTATTCTTATCTTCCAAAAACCTTAATAATTACCTCATAGCTTTGTTTTTATTAAGACTTATCAAACTTCTATCTGGCTGCGCGGAGTATATGAAATGCTGTCTTTCAAGTCAATAGAGTTTGACCGAAAGGCATAGCGGATGGAAATCAGCAGTTTCCGGATGACCGTCATGCAATTTTGGGAATAACTTTTTTTAATACCACGGAGATTATCCGCTTACTCAAAGAATTGTTGGTCCGGTAATGTGTTTTTCAGATGTCATTAGGGAAAAGCCCGGGCAATGCACACCCTGCCGTCTCTCGCACTGTTTTATCATACAGAAGTGACATTTCATTTGGCTCAGGATTGATTTCCACGCAATAGGCGCCGTTTTCCTTCGCGACTTTCGGAAAGCCGGCAGCGGGCCAGACTACACCTGATGTGCCGATACTGATGAAAAGGTCACAACGCCTGATTATTAGGTTGGCTTTGGCGATGACGTCCTGATCGAGCATGTCGCCAAACCATGTTATGTCCGGCCTGAGCCAGTTGCCGCACTTTTCACACTTGAAACTTTTATAGGTCTCTCCAATATCCTCGGATATCCCGTGGGAGGAGCACCGCGAACGCCAGAGACTGCCGTGCAATTCAGTTACATTCTTGCTTCCCGCTCGCTGGTGCATCCCGTCGATGTTCTGTGTGACTACATGGACATGGGGATGCTTTTTTTCAAGCTTCGCGATTACATGGTGCCCCGCATGGGGTGCACATTTAAGTACCGATTGCCTTCTCAATTCATGAAACTTTAGCACCTTTTCCGGATCGCTGTCGAATGCTTCCTGGCAGGCGTATTCTTCCCATCTATACTGGCTCCAGACTCCTCCTCTGCCGCGATACGTGGGAACGCCGCTCTCGGCGGACATCCCCGCACCGGTGAAAAAAACAATGCTCCTATAATTGCCGGGTTCTAAAAGCGTCATTTTAATGCCTCATCTCAATAACCACTGGTGAATAAATGCTCCCATAAGCCATATGCCAAAACTCGCGCAAAGAACAATGCCGATGGGATAATGCTTCATGAAACAGAAATACGCAACCAGAAAGAACAGAATGCTGGGCAGAATCCCCCACAAAGCCGCTTTTGTAAAGTCTTCCATCAGTTTAAAATTTCCCGGGTTGTCCGAGTATATCCAGACAAGGATAATTACGCTTACGATAGGCATCGTGGCGATAAGACCGCTGAGGAAGGGAAATTTACGGCCGATCTGTGTACAGATGATTATAATGGCAACGCTTATGAATATTTTTATGAAAAATTCCATGTCGCTCCTTTTTATTATTTGTCCGGTTCCCTGAATGCGGCATTTGGGTTAATCGTAGGGTCATGCGCGCATGTCGAGCAATAGTATACCGGCCAGACACACCCGCAGCCTGAACCTATCAGTTCAAAGCGGGCGCACTGTTCACATAGATGCTTTTCGCATCCTAAACATTTTGTAAAAATCTTTCTTTTTACACAAATTCCACAAATGTCCATGCGTTCCATAAATATGAGCACACCGAAATAGCCATAAATAAACCACAGCATCGTATAATCGTCTCCTGAAAAAAAACAAGAAAAAAAGTAAAACAGGGCAATTATTAATGGTAGCATTATTCTGCTATTATACACTAATTAAACTACTATTGAATCAACAGTCTGTTCCATTAAAATAAATAAAAAATTTTATTTAAGAAAGGGAACTCATGAAAAAATCATTCGGTGCAAGGACATTGATTTATCCGACGCCTGTATGGGTTATAGGGACATACAATAAAGCCGGTGAGCCTAATGTGATGACTATAGCGTGGGGAGGGGTATGCAGTTCCAAACCGCCCTGCGTTGCGGTTTCGATAAGAAGCGCCACCTATACCCATGGCAACATTATGGAACGCAAGGCTTTCACCGTTAATGTGCCTTCCGCTTCACAGGTGAAAGTGGCTGACTATTTCGGACTGGTTTCCGGGAGGAATGTGGACAAATTTTCCGCCACTGAACATACAGCCGTAAAGGGTGATAAGGTGGATGCCCCTTACATACAGGAATTTTCCATGATTCTGGAATGCAAACTGTTCGGATCCAGTGAAATCGGGATTCACACGCACTTTATCGGCGAGATCATGGATGTTAAAGTAGAAGAGTCTGTGCTCGGAGAAAACGGGTTGCCGGATATGGAAAAAGTAAGGCCGTTGCTTTTTGGTCCGGAGATACAATCCTACTACGGTACGGGAAAGTATTTAGGAAAGGCCTTCAAAATCGGAAAGGAAATATGATGAAAATAACAAATGTATTCGCCGTTGCGGCACTTTGTCTTGTTCTTGCACTTCTGCCGAGGGCGGCGTTTGCCGGTCCGCCATTCAAAACCGATGATCCGGAGCCGGTGGAATACAAGCACTGGGAGGTATATCTCGCGTCACAATACAGCCATGACCGGGATCAGAACTCCGCCACTCTGCCCCACTTGGAGGTGAATTACGGCGCTCTGCTGAATATGCAGATCCATCTGATAGCCCCGATGCAATATGTGAAGCCGGAAGGGGAGGGGTCACAATACGGCTACGGCGATACGGAAGTCGGCATCAAGTATCGTTTCATCCAAGAAACGAAGTATATCCCTCAAGTAGGGACATTCCCACTGCTGGAAATTCCCACCGGTGATTCTTCGAGAGGACTGGGAAACGGCAAGGCACAGTTTTTTCTGCCGCTTTGGTTTCAGAAGAGCTGGGGACCGTGGACTACCTATGGTGGAGGTGGCTACTGGTTTACCTCCGGTGAGGGTAACAGAGACTGGTGGTATTTCGGCTGGCTGGTACAGCGGGAGATCACAAAAAAGCTGACCCTGGGAGTGGAGCTTTACTATAAGACATCGAGCAAGGCAGATATTGATGAAAGCAAAGGCTACACTGTCGGCGCTATTATAAACCTGACGGATGATCACCACATACTGCTCGCTGCGGGGCAGGATATTTATGGTCCCAATTATTACAACTTTTACATTGCATATCAGTATACATTCGGCCCAAAGGAAGAAAAAAAGTAATTAAGGAGGATGTCTTCAAAATTTAATTTTTAATAAATAAGTATTCAACATTAAGTTTTACGGAGGGAAGGAGATTATGTTTATCCAGGGAGTAATGATGACACATGTAGCACTCGGAGTCGTGGGCATCATGTTTGCTGTCGCGCTATTTGTGGATGTCTTGAATGTTCACGAGGGGAATATTGAGAGGATAAAGAAATTAAGCCTGGCAGTTGCTGCGTTTATTGTCCTCGCCTATATTATCGGGGGCTACTGGTACGTGGTTTACTATGGTCATG
>DASPQI010000011.1:0-8969 GCA_035625045.1 Syntrophales bacterium
CGTTGTTATATCGGTCCTCATAGTATAATCGGCATGGGTGTTACCATTGGCGATGGCTGCATTATTGGCGCACACAGTTTAGTACTCGAAGATATCCCGCCGGGTAGCAAGGCTTATGGCATTCCTTGTCACATAGTACAAGAATGAATACTCAACTAAATCTGGTTTTTGAAGCCATAAATTCGAGTAATGAATAACGCTGAATATTACCATTTTGCAGATTTCACCTTGGGGAACTATCGCCGTCTCCTGGGGCTCGCCCGGGAGAAGTATCCTTTTTGCACCTACCAGGATTTTGAACCCGACCGACGGTTTCTCATCTGGCGCCATGACGTGGATTACTCGCCAAGGGCCGCCAGAATGATGGCGCAGATCGAGGCAGAAGAGGAGGTGCGGGCAACGTATTTTGTGTTGCTCCACAGCGAATATTACAATTTGCTGGATCAAGAGGCCACTGCTTGCATCCGGGAGATTCTGGCGCTGGGGCACGATGTCGGGTTACATTTCGATTGCCATTATTATAAAATTAATAATTTTGAGCAACTTGCGGCGATGTTGCAACGAGAACAAAGAATTTTGACTGAAATATACGGGCAGGAACCACGGGCCTTCAGTTTTCATAATCCCACGCCCGCGATTCTGGCGTTTTCTGATTGGCAATATGCCGGTCTTATTAACGCTTATGCCGATTATTTCAGGACCCAGGTGGGCTATTGTTCGGACTCCAACGGCTACTGGCGGTTCCGCCGCTTGGAAAACGTGCTTCAAGAGGAGAAAGAGGCGCGCCTCCAGGTTTTGACCCACCCAGAGGTGTGGTCCGAGACCGTGCAGTCTCCCAAGGAGCGCATATATCGTTGCATTGACGCGCAGGCCCACAGATTAAAAATATCTTACGATCAGTTATTGAAAAAAGCAGGCCGCGACATTGTTGATTGGGATTGACCTAGACCAGTCAACAACGTAGAACAAGAGCCGATGGAACCGATAAAAGAAGTTTTTGCTAAATTAAGAGAATATGATTTCGGCGTTAGCGGGGCCAGGGCATTGGAAGTCTTTGGCCGTTGCGGGGATTGGCATACCCAGCATTATCAATCTTTGGTCGGCAGCCTGGAAGTCTGGGAGATCGATTCCATTTATCGGGAAGATCTCAAGAAGAATCTGCCGAATGCCGTCATCAAAATTACCGACTCTTATCAAGAGATCTTATCTACTACAGATAAATTCGATATTATTGTTATCGACAATCCACAGTCCATCTTTGATGACCGCCAATTTTGCGAACATTTTGATCTTTTTCCCGACATCCTGCGAATTAGTGCAGAAACCGTCTGCGTGATTCTGAACGTCAATTTTGAACCGTATAATTTCGACCGGGAAAGCCCATGGTACAAGCGGCGTCAGCAGTTTTACGCCACCGACAATCCCGAAAAACTAAAAGTAGATGAGGTTATTGAAACCTATAAGCGTATTGCCGAAGGTAATGGGTTTGCATGGAATTATGCTTTCCTGGTACCGCGCAATTCTTTCATTTCATATCTCTGTTTCTGTATAAGCCGTCGGTTGCCAGTGGAATAATGCCGCCTCTATGATTGTAGCTATTCACCAACCCAACTATCTGCCATGGACAGGATATTTTTATAAAATGGCCCGGGCCGATTGTTTTGTGCTTTTTGATAATGCCCAGTATCCCAAGGGCTCTTTTGCCAATAGAAACAGGATCAAAACCGCTTCCGGGGTGCAAATGTTGACCGTGCCTGTGCGTATTTCCCGGGGCCATCGCCAATTGATGAACGAAATTGAAGTCGCCATGGAGCATAAATGGGCCCCAAAACATTGGGCAACCTTGAAAAACTGCTACCACCGGGCCCCCTTCTTTAAAAGATATGAACCGGCTTTGGAAGCCATCTATAAACAAAGGCACTGGGCCTCTCTAGCGGAACTTAACGAGGCGTTGATCATGGTTCTGCGCGAAGCCCTGGGGATCGTGACGCCGGTAATCCGGGCATCAACTTTGGGCATCGAAGGCAAAGTCAGCAATCTGAGCATCTGCCTTAAGCTCAACGCCGATGGTTATCTTTCAGGAGACGGGGCGGAAGGTTATCAGGATGAAGATGAATTCCGCCGCCATGGAATCGCGGTGACTTATACCAATTTCCGGCATCCGGCCTCTTATCAACAGTTATATGGCGATTTCGTCTCGCATCTG
This sequence comes from Syntrophales bacterium, assembly GCA_035625045.1. Taxonomy (GTDB): domain Bacteria; phylum Desulfobacterota; class Syntrophia; order Syntrophales; family UBA2185; genus DATKLL01. Next base: position 2,207 of record DASPQI010000011.1, read on the forward strand.
GCCATCATTGATCTATTGTTTAACTGCGGTCCTGAAAGTATGGCGATCATTTATCAAAGCCAGGGAATATCAAACCCGGCGACCCTAAAAAAGCGCCCCTTACTTATTGATAAAAAATGAAAAGTGCGAGACGGAATATACCTGCCCGTTGTAATCTGTGCGGCCACGATGACAGTGTGGTGATTTCCCGGCTTGGAGTGCCTTTCTACCTTCCGGTGCGCAACGTGGTCTGCAAGCGATGCGGGCTGGTTTATCGGGACCCGATTCCGGGACCCCAGCAGTTGGCTGATTTTTACTATAACTATCGCAAAAAGACCATCAATCTTGAAGAACCCACCCCTGAATACGAGGAATATGCCCGCCGGATGGCTTATTATCATTATAGTTTTTTCAGGGAGTATTGTCGCCCCGGAATGGCTATTCTCGATATCGGTTGCGGCGCCGGCACCCTGTTGAGTCATGCCGTACAAGACCACCTCATAGCCTACGGGGTGAATCCCGACCCAGGCTTCGGCAACTATGGCCTGAAACATTATGGCCTGAAGGAAGTGCAAATCTGCCTATTCGAACAAGCCAGCTTCCCGTCGGCTATGTTCGACATTATCACCTGCAACCATGTTTTTGAGCACCTTGTGGATCCCACCGCAGCTTTAATGCGGATCAGGAAGTATTTAAAAACCAATGGGTTGATCTATTTTTCAATCCCCAACGTGCTGAGTCCTCATGGACAATTGGAATATAATTTTTTCTGGGAACACATAACCAATTTTTCTCCGACCACCATCACGTTGCTGCTGAAGAAAATGGGATTTAAAATAATAAAAATTTCCACCTACGGGTATGAGACCGCTGACGGATTGCATCATCCCTACATTGATCTTGTGGCCCGCAAGGAAGAACTCGAAACGCCCTGCCTCATCGATTGGTCGGTGGAGGGAGAAAGATGGGTTGACATTGACACCTTTCTCAAACATTATCGAAATGATTTTTTTGTTAAACACAATGTTGTGCGGTGCTACCTGGGACTGGCGTTCTTTGCCCTAAACTATTACATCAAGGACAAGGCGCCGCTTCTACGAACATATAACTTGCTGAAAAATGCTCTCATCCGCATTTTGGGCATTTCCAAGGAAAGATACGTTCATACGGAGCCGGATTATTGTACCCGCCCCATGGTCCTGGAATTTCCGGCCGACCGGTGCATTTATTACCAATGAGACTACTTGCCGTTTCGGTGGATGATTAGGCCTGATCGGGAATCTCTCATGAGAATACTACATGTGCATCATGCCCTATATCTTCCGGTGGTTTACGCCCGGGAGTTGCGCCGGCGGGGCTATGAAGCGGCCACCCTCTACTTTTCTCCACCAGAATATACTGCCTTAACCGGAAAACCCGACTACAATTTGGGGCCGTTAAGCTCCATTTTTTCCAACTGGAAGCTTTATATCGATTTCTTTTGGAGGCGGCTCAATACCTTCGATTTGTTTCATTTTCATGGTGAGTCATGTTTTATTTCTTCGTTCTCCCGACTCTACCGGGTGCATCGATGGTTGGGGTTGCCGGATCTGCGCTACTTGCGCGCCCTGGGGAAAAAGATCGTCTATTCCCACTGGGGATGCAAAAACGGCCGTCTTCGGTCAACCTTTCAACTGGAGAATGATGGCAAAACCTGCCTGAATTGCCGGCAGGGAGCTATCGGCCAGGCTTGCTCTGATGAATTTATCCGTAGGGTTTGCCAACCCCAGGAAGAATTCGGATGGGCCATTATCAATCATGAGCCCGACTTTCAGGATTATAATCGTCGAGCCCATTATCAACCGGCTATCGTGGATTTTGACACTTTTCAAGCCGGGGGGGACATTCCACCGCAATTTCGAATACATAAAAAACCTGGGTATTTCTATATTTACCATGCGGTGGGGGGATTTTTTAACCGCTCCAATGAACGAGGCACCGAAGTTATCGCCCGCACAATTGCCGCAATGCAGGCCGATGGTCATAAGATCGATATGATTAACGTTAATGGTCGGGTGCCCTCCTATCACGTTAAGTATTATCAGCAACAAGCTGATCTGGCCATTGACCACCTTTATTACGGCTGGTATGGCAACATGGTGCGCGAGTGCATGGCCCAAGGTATTCCCGTGGCCACGTACATTAACCCCACCTGGGAGGCACGCCATATCTTGCACTATGGTTCGCCTCCGCCGCTCATTCAAGTTACCGAAGATAACTTGCGGGACACTTTGGAACATTTTATAACCAGGCGGGGTGAACTCCGTGATGTAAGGTTAGACCAGCAGCGATATTTGCAGAACATACATGACACTGACAAAGTTATAGATCGGCTTGTGAAATTGTATCAAGATTAATACTACTTTCCAGCGTAGAAAAACGGAAGAACGCCTATTCATTACCCGTATAATCTGTAACATCGTTGGTAACGGCATTTGGAGGTAAGGCGGAGTGCTATTGATTAATCAGATGGCAAGAATAAAGCGGTTTCTTCTATCTAATAATAAAGGAACAATTGTTTCTCAACATCTGGCCCTCCCGTATGTTTTCGGATATCCTTCCTCGGCTTCTTTGGAGATAAGCAACAGGTGTAATCTAAGATGTCCGGTGTGCGAAAATAAATTCTCCCAACGGCCCAAAGGCTATATGAGCCTGGCCCATTGTCGCATTATCCTGGATGAATTGGGGCCCCATTTGCGGGATCTGGAGATCGCCGGCTTGGGAGAGGCCTTTCTCAATCCGGATATTTACGCCATTATCCGTTACATGAGGCGAGTCAATCCCAAAACATATGTTTATGTGGATACTAACGGCCAGGTTCTGGATGTGGACCGGCTATTCGAGGCCCCCCCGGATGAGTTGGTCTTTGCCGTGGATGGCCTGGACCAGACAACTTATGAAAAATACCGGGTCAAAGGCAGGCTGGAGGCCGTCATTCACCATCTTAAGGCCTGCATTGCCAAAAAGCGGGAGTTATCAAGCCCCTTGCCGGCCATCAAAATAAAATTCATCTGCATGAAACACAACCAGCATCAGGTGGATCAGGTCCCCCAATTCTGTTGGGAGCTGGGGGCAGATGACTACCGCATCGAATTGTTCACCAGCCGCACGGTGCAGCATGCCCAGGAATTTATGCCGACGTTGCCGGAATATCAAAAATATGCGGCCGACGCCTTGGAGCACGGGGCTTTGATCCCGCATATGGAGCAATTGTCCACCCCATGTCCGATGCTCTGGGGGCACGCTAACATCTATTGGGACGGCGAAGTGGTTCCTTGTTGTACGGATTATGATTCCCAGTTCTCCTGGGGGAATATCTTCGCCCAAGGCAGTTTTTGGAAGATATGGAATGGTCCCAGGGCCAGGGCCTTCAGAACCATGCATCGCTCTCCCTCTTACCGTAACACCCTGGATATTTGCCGGACTTGCTATCTGACTAACACCCGGTGGCCCCAGAATAGAATGTTGCTGGCAAAATTGGCGAAGTCTGGAAGATATGGATATTCCCAAAAGTCGTAAAGATAAATCCTTTCCAAAAAACTAATAATCGGCTGGCGATGCGAGTCAATCAAATCCTTCCATGAGTCAACATTTAAAGGTCTTGGCTAAAAATAGCTTGATTAACTCCTTAGGCTCGCTGACCGTCAAAGTCATCGGTTTTATCACTATTCCTATTTTCACCCGATTATTAACCACTTCTGAGTATGGCACCTGGGGATTATTACAAAGCATACAATTTTTCGCTTTCACTATTTTGTCTTTGGGACTCACCAATGCTTTGTCGAGGTTATACTATGACAACTGTTCTGAGCAGGATAAATTGGCCCTTACTGCATCGGTATTTTGGTTCATAGTCCTGGTTGGCGGCCTTTTAGGGATATTTTTCTGTGCCATTGCCGGGGTGCTGAATGACGTGCTTTTTCATGGGAGGGAGTCGAATTTCCTAATTATTATGTTGATTTTATCCATCGTTTGTATGCTCATCATACAGACCAGCCTGGCATTTCTTCAGATTAAAATTCAGCCATTGGCTTTTTCTACCTCTCAAGTAATCAATGTGCTTTTTTATTACATCGGGGCAGTTTTTCTGGTCAAGGCCGGTTATAGCATTAGCGGTATTCTAATAGCAGCAATAGTTGCCAGCGGTATTACAATGATAATCATATTGTATTTTATTATTAATGATATAAAAATAATATTTTATGAATTTGGTAAGGTCAAGATGTTATTGAAGCAAGGGGTTCCTTTGATGTTTATTGCATTAGTTTCCTGGGCGATGGAGTTATCAGATCGATTATTTTTGAATCATTATAGACCAATTACTGAACTTGGTTTGTATTCGTTTGTATACCAAATTGTAACGGCTATAAATTTTATTAATATCGTGTTCATTCAAACAGTTCCAATTTATCTTTTCAAGGTTAGGGAAGCTGACAAATTGCACGGTGAATTTCTACAAACCCAGAGCTTGCGTTATTACGTTTTAGTGTCATTATATATCGCTTTAATATTATCGCTATTTGCCCGTGAAATTGTTGGGATTTTAGCCCCGCAAGCGTATCATGACGCTTACAAGTGTATTCCGATCTTGGCCTTTGCTTATTTCTTTTTGGGTTGTTTCTATATTCTCCATGTTGGGATTGCTAACGCTAAAAAGTATCATTGCCTGCTTTATATTTTTCTTATTGCGGGCGTATCTAATGTAATATTAAATTTTCTTCTGATTCCCCCTCTGGGAGCCATAGGCGCGGCCTTGGCCACCGTGGCCTCCTATTTCATTCTCATGGTAATCGGCAATATTGTGTCTCAGAAGATCTATTATCTGAACTGGAATTTCCGGGAACCGGCGGGATTTGCCTTGCTGGTGATCGTCTTGGCGGCCTTAAGCAATTTATATCTCGGGTCCCGTGATTTCGGGGTGACCACCATAAAAGTCGCGCTGGTGGCCGGTTGCGGCATGGTTTTTTGGAGGTGGGGACTGCTCCAGCCTGAAAAGACCTTTATCCGCGAGTGGCTAGGTGGGGTAAAAATCGCGGAGAATTGAAAGTTACCGCTTTGCCCTGATTAAGCGCGGTTGCCGCATCATCACCTTACGAAAGAGAGAAGTGAGTTGAAAAATTTAAGTATTCAACAAGTTCGTTCCTTTTGGGAGGAAAACCCTCTCTGTGCCGGAATCAATCCACATCCTTTGGGATCAAAGGAGTATTTCGCCTATTACGACTGCCTCCGGGAAGCGAATGAAAGTGTGGAATTTTCCCGCCGAGTGCATGAATATGACAATTTCCCGGGGAAAAAGGTACTGGACGTCGGCTGTGGCAATGGCTATGTCTTGAGCCGATATGCCCGGGAAAAGGCCCGCACCTTCGGCGTCGATCTTACCTGGATCGGGATCGCCTTGTCCCGGCAGCGTTTTGCCTTAGAGGGGTTATCCGGAGAGTTTATCAATGCCAATGCCGAAGACCTGCCCTTTGCCACGGAATCCTTTGATTGCGTTTGCTCCATGGGGGTCTTGCACCATACCCCCAATACCGTATCCGCCGTTGATGAGATTTACCGGGTATTAAAGCCGGGAGGCCGTCTGATCTTGATGCTTTATCATCGCAATTCCGCCCTCTATAGGATAAAATATCCACTGGTCTCCCTGCTTTCGGGAAAAAGCATTCAGCAGTTGGTGAATGAGGCCGACGGCGTCGGCAATCCCAAAGGCGAAGTTTATTCGGAAAAAGAAATGAGAAATTTATTGTACAAATTTCACAAATTGGAGATCTTTCCCGGTTGCCTTAAGGGGTTTATGCTGCTTCCCAGGATCGGCCAACTCATTCCCGATGGGCTGCTCCGGAGATTTGAACAGAGGTGGGGATGGTTTTTATACGCAAAGGGCACCAAAAGTTAAGTTCAGCTGTAATCATGGCGATAGCGAGGATTTGAGTTATGATTAATGCGCCGATATTCAGTCATACCAGCGATATTGATTGGGCCAGCGATTATTGTATCGGAGATTTTCTAGAGCTGCTGAGTAATTTCGGAATAAAACCAACTATATTTGCCACTCGTAAAAGCCGATTGTTTGATAATTTCAACCGCAAGATATTTGATACGAAATATAATGTTGCTTGTTATCTTTATTAAGGGAAGAATAAAAGCAATTACCTGGCCCGTCTTACAACTCGCTCCCCAATGGGGAGAGGTTCCTGTGGGCACTTACCGGTGTTCGTCTTTGAACGCCCAGGCCTGGATGAAAAAGGAAATAAAAGGTTGACATGTGCGGCATAGCAGGCGCAATTAATCTCTCTTTGGAGCGCATACCCCACCTGGGCCGGCATTTGGCGGTGATGAACGATTTGCAGCGCCACCGCGGGCCGGACGGCGAAGGGGTCTGGGAACATCCCCGGGGATTCGGGGGATTCGCCCATCGGCGCCTGAGCATCATCGATCTGGTCACCGGGAATCAACCGATGCGGGATCAGGGGGGCAACTGGGTCACCTTTAACGGTGAGATTTATAATTTCCTCGAGTTGCGGTCCGAATTGGGGAAGGAGAAGTTCGTCACTACTTCCGACACCGAGGTGATCCTGCAGGCCTACCGCAAGTGGGGTCCCGACTGTGTGCACCATCTGCGGGGTATGTTTGCCTTTGCCCTGTGGGATGAAGCCAGGCAGACTTTGTTCTGCGTCCGGGACCGGTTTGGGATCAAGCCATTTTATTATACGGTGGCGGGCAACGTCCTCTATTTCGCCTCGGAGGC
>DASPQI010000012.1:0-4574 GCA_035625045.1 Syntrophales bacterium
AGGAGGTCCAGCTCTGGGAATACCGGACCATGGAAGATGTTCAAAAAAGGATTCCCTATTTCATCGAGGATGTGTATAACCAGAAACGGTTGCATTCCTCTTTGGGCTATCGGCCTCCCTGTGAGTTTGAGAAGATGTTAACGTTAACCCATAACCTCATAACCCCTGTCAGGATACTCTAATTGTATTACCCTGACTGTGCAATGCAAGGGGTTCAGTCCAAAGATATTATAAAGGTCTCTCTCTTTACCCAGAATGATTGCTATAATAAAGGTCACGGCCATGATTGTAGCACGGACAACGGATACACCCATACCGGCAATGAGGGTATAAATGATTACCGGTACTATTGCACAAACAGCAGAGACTTTGAAAATATTGAACCTCAATAGGAGATATGAGGATGATTTCATGATCAATCTAATGACGAAGAATGATAGGAACGCAATAATGCTTATGTTAAACCCGGAAATCGCGATGATGTGCGTTGTCCCCGTTTTGTTGAACTTATCCATAACTTCTTTCGGGATTTCTTTCTGATCTCCCAGGATCATTGCCTGAATAATTTCCCCTTCGGGTGATGAAGAATTATCCCTGATGAGTTTTTTTAAATTTCTTCTCATTTGTTCAAGATATGCCTTTAACATGTCGCCTTGATTTTCTCTTAAAACAACAATCGCGGAGGAATCTTTGATAAATCCACGGGCCATTATCCCTTTGTATCTGAGTTGCCTTACATAATCAAAACCACCCGGATTCTGGAAACTGTGTGGCATCTTAAGCTTTGTCTTGAATCGTATGAAATCCCCATATTTAAATTCCTGGTTGTCGTTGATACTTAACAGTACAAGGCCCTCCACAGGGATAATGGCATCATCATGGATGAGCCTGCATGTTGTGACAATGAGCCCTGTGCGGTCAGTTGATACATCAGGGTTATCTGAGATTATCCCTTCAATTATTAGCTTCTCCTTGCCGATATAATTTACAATGTGCTTCATACCCTGATTTTTATAGAGGTTGATATCAAGAATACCAACGACGATCGAGGAAAAAGCGAGAAGTACAGCAATAACTCTGGTTGCCTTTTTAAGTAATGCAAGGAGCATCAACATTAACGTGATGAGGAGAACTATCAGTAAAGGTAGGTCTGGAAACTGATAATAATTGCCAATCGTAATTCCTGCAACAAAGTAAACAAGAAGAGGAATTAATGGTCGTTCCATAGTTTGCGCTAATATTTTAAATAATTAGGGATAAACAAAGGACATAATAAGCCTACCCCGTGAAGTGTGGCATGACTTTTAAAAGCCGTCAAATATGTTAGATTTAATTCTAATTTTATAATACCATGTCTTCAATGGCGTATACAGTAAACTTTGCATTGATAATCTTTATTTTGTATATTGTGATAATACTTATCAATTTTGCAGTGGTACAAAACGGGTGATCAGATGTTACAGGAAGAAAATATAGCTTCAAGACTTAAATGGTTGATAATATCAAGAGTCACAATCGTTACCTTCCTTTTAGGTATTACAACGTTTTTCAAAATACAGAAAACAGAACTACTGCCTGAAACGTCAATTGTATTACTTTATATCATTTCCATATTGACCTATTTTCTTTCAATAATTTATTCAGTTTTTCTTAAGAATATTAAAAACCTCAAAGTAAACTTATATATCCAAACCTTCACTGATGTGGCATTGATAACCGGACTAGTATACTCAACAGGCGGCATTAGAAGTATATACTCAGTTTTTTATCCTTTGGTTATCATATACTCCGTTTTGTTTTTAGGAAAAAGAGGCGGCCTTATTATCGCCTCCATTTCCAGCATTCTATATGGTCTCTTGCTTGATTTAGAATATTATGGCGTTATTCCACCGATATACTCTGTGGAAGCACATAATTATGATTTAAATGCCGGCTATGTTTTTTCGAGAATCTTTATACATATTTTATCTTTCTATATAATCGCATTACTTGCCAGTTTTGTTGTTGAACAGGAAAAGAAAACGAGGGCACTTCTTGCCGAGAAAAAAACTGCCTTTGACAAACTTGACTTATTGCACAGGATAATTATTCAATCAGTCGATACTGGAATAATGACAATCGATCTTCATGGCAGGATAAAATCTTTTAACAGGGCTGCAGAGTCGATTTCCGGCTTTATCTTCACTGAGATAGAAAATAAAAATGTTGCTGAAGTGTTTCCATTCTTTGCACATATGAAGGAAATTATTAATGGAGAGGATAAGGGAAGATCGGCAAAGAAAAGATATAATATGGAATTTGTTAACAAGGAAAATCAATCATTGATACTAGGTTATTCAGTTTCGACTCTAAATGACAATAAGGGGAAGAGGATTGGTGACATAGTAATATTCCAGGATCTTACATCTCTAACGAAAATGGAAGAAGCCCTTAAAAAAAGCAGAAAGCTTGCGATCATTGGTGAAATGGCCGCGGGTCTTGCTCATGAAATGAGAAATCCTCTTGCGTCCATTAGTGGATCAATACAGATTCTCAGTAAAGATCTTAAGTTGGGTGACACAGATGAGAGGCTGATGCGAATAATTCTCAGGGGGAGAGATCAACTCGAAAGTATAATTAAGGATTTCCTATTGCTCGCGAGACCGGCGCCAGGAAATAAAGAAACCATTTTTATAAATGAAATTGTAGAAGACGTAATTGAATCCATCCATTTTGTGCCAGATTGGCATGATAATATAAAGGTTTCCCTTTTACTATCAGATAATTTGAGCGTTCATGCAAATAAGACGGAAATAAAGGCAGTCATATGGAATCTTGTCCTAAATGCTGTCCAGGCTATGCCTGAAGGAGGACTTTTGTCACTAGAAACAAAAAACAAGTTGTCTGTCGATAATACAAATGAATATCTTGAGATTAAGGTGAGCGACACCGGCTGCGGTATAGACGAAGCATATTTGAACAAGATTTTTGAACCGTTTTTCACAACAAAAGAGAAGGGAACGGGACTCGGCCTCGCCATAGTGAACAGAATAGTTGAGGGATACAACGGAACTATAGCGATTGAAAGCAAGACTGAAAAAGGGACAACATTTCTTGTCTCTTTACCCTTTAACAAATGAAGATGTTGATGTATTGTAAATAATAAGTCTGTTCTGTAAGGGGATTATTGGATGGCAAAAATTCTTGTAGTTGATGACGACCAAGGAATGAGAGAGTTTCTTGAAATCATGCTGACTAAAGAAGGGCATGGCGTGACCGGTGCGATTGATGCGATGAAAGCCCTACATCGTTGTAAAAAGGAGCATTTTGATCTCATACTCACGGATTTGAAGATGCCAAAAGTTGATGGAATTGAATTTCTCAAATCAGTTAAGGATATTTCTCCCGAGACAATGGTAATATTGATTACGGCCTATGCTTCTCCTGAAACTGCAGTCTCAGCGATGAAAGAAGGGGCATACGACTATATAGAAAAGGGCATTGATATAGAAGAATTGAAGTTAATTATTACCGGAGCACTTGAAAAAAAGGGTGTCAGAGAAACCGATGCACTATTTATTAAGGTCGTTGAAGATTCAGTTTCATTCAGCAATATGATAGGTAAGAGCAGGGGAATGCTTAATGTATATAAAGACATTAAAAAAGTAGCAGAGACCCCGACAAACGTTTTAATCCTCGGTGAAAGTGGAACAGGCAAGGAGCTTGTCGCCAAGGCTGTCCATGAAAATAGCCCCAGGAGAAAAATGCCCTTTGTTGTAATTAACTGTGGTGGCGTACCCGAAAGTCTGCTTGAGAGTGAATTCTTCGGCCACATGAAAGGTTCTTTTACAGGGGCACATGTCGATAAACCCGGGCTTTTTGAGATCGCAAAAGGTGGGACCATATTTCTGGATGAAATCGGTGAGTTACCTCCATATCTTCAAGTAAAACTTTTGAGAGTAGTTCAGGAAAAAACGTTCAGAAGGGTAGGGGGAGCGGAGGATATCAAAGTAGATGTCAGGATTATCTCGGCCACGAATAAGAATCTGGAGAAGAAAGTTAAAGAGGGTTCCTTCAGAGAGGACCTATTTTACCGCCTTAATGTCATACCGATACATGTACCGCCCCTTAGGGAGCGTAAAGAGGATATTCCCGTCTTAACCAGGTATTTCATCGAAAAGTATTCCACAGCGTTTGGTAAAGAAATCAAAACAATTTCTTCCTATGCCATGGAACTTCTCATGAACTATCCATTCCCCGGGAATGTCAGAGAGCTCGAGAACATTATTGAACGTAGCGTTGCCCTGGAAACATCCAATATCATATTGCCAGAGAACCTCTTAATCTCGGGAAACTTACAAGAAATAAGTAATTTTACGGATATTAATATACCGGATGACGGCATAGACTTGAATGATGAATTGGCAAAGTATGAAAAGTATTTAATAGAGGAGGCTTTAAAGAAAGTTAAGGGATCTAAGACCAAGGCTGCTGAGATTCTCAGGGTAAGTTTTGATTCTTTGCGTTATAGGATTGAAAAACTCGGCATCGGCTGAAATTAAAAAAAGAATTTCTGCTTGACATCGGAGCGGTTT
>DASPQI010000013.1:0-10053 GCA_035625045.1 Syntrophales bacterium
TGTAATAGTTTCCCAGCAAAATAATGTTTTTCATAGAACGGTAGTACCGTTCGATCGAGACATCTAGCCAATGTGCTCTTGTAACGCGTTCACTTCGTACTGTTCAAGCAAGATCAAGAGAAATATCAAGGCTCCTTGTTATTGTCTACATATGAGGAGTTACATATTTATCTTGAAAAAGAAAGCACAATGTCATAATTTTCTTACATATTATTTTGACAAATTTGACGTCTTCAAAAGAATTGCAAAAATATCTGCGCAAATAGTTATAATGATAAAAAAGGAATATGAAAATATCTCTTAAGAAAATAATTGCAGCAGTTTTACTGTTGATCTTTATCGTTATCTGTTGGAAGATATACAATAGGCAAATCAATTTAATTGATCCGTTTACAGGTTATGTTGTTAAAAAACATCACATACATGATGAGGCCGGTATAATTTCAAAATATGATATTGCTAAATTCGACGAATATACTAACCATATATTTGATGAATCTGACATTGATGTTCGGTTTGTTTTTGTAAAAAATACCGGTAATGAAACTATTGAACAGCTCGCTGTCGAGAGAATGCAGCAGCTGGGAATTGGCAAAGAAAATAAAATGGAGCGCGGTATTTTGCTGTTATATGATGTTGCTGAAAAACAACTACGCGTTGAAATCGGATACGGTCTTGAAGAATATTTTCCTGATGCTTTTATCGGCTATCTCGTTCATGATCATGTGAAGGATTTTTTTGCTTCTGGAGATATAACTACTGGGTTGCGTTTGCTCATTCGTATGCTGCATCATCGTATACGTGAGCAAGTTCTTGGTAATAGATTTGACCCACGATTAATTGATATGATTCGCAACCGCAATTATTTATCAGGAGGTGCGGGCATTTCTGCTTATATGCCGGGAAAAGGGCAGGAAGGAGTAAAATGGCATTCAAGTATGCAAGAAGTTGAACAAAGAAGATATGTACCGCAAAGAAGCCCGGAAGAGGTTTACGTAAAGTATATTGAATGGCTTGTCCAAGAAAAGAATAATCCACGAATCAATATTTTTACTACACAATCGCAAAATTATATGGCGGCATTACCAATTACAAAAGCATATTTTAATTACGTCTTGATGAGTGAGTATGGCAAAAAATATAAAATCGTCATAAAAGATAATTTAGCCTTGCAATACTTTACAGATACTCCTCTTTTGACGCCGCATTTTTATATAAGAAATGATAAAGGCTGGCAAATGGATATTATCGCAGAAGTGAAGAATACCCATGAAGTAGTTGGTGGTATTTACACCTGGATTTACACTGGTCAAAAAGATTCTTACACAAAAACATTTGTGGACAAATTTGTTTTGCTGAAAAATTATGTGCGTATTATTGATGGCGATAATAGGGAGTTGCCGCTCCGCAGTTCCAAAATATAAGAAGAGCTTTATAACAATGCTACGAGTGAACTGGCGGCATGTCAATGGAATAATTCATGAAAATTATATCTTGGAGAGACAATGATTAGACCGGGTATCATATCCCTACACCTATGATCTCCATGAAAAGTGATGACCCGTGAACATTAGCGAATCCCACTTGATGTATGTTTGTCAAAATGACGGGATGCTTTGTTGCAGGAAGCTTGCTTACTAATTTGTGAGATGGAAAAACGAGCTGTCTCTTATTGTGCTTTCATCCTAGATTCAATGATCCGGCACGGCAATTATAGGCGTTGATTAGTATTTGTCATCGAGAAGTCCAATAGATGTGCTTTTTTATGCGCTTTCAAGCCGCATTGTGCAGACAGGATCAAAAAATATCAAGGATCCTTGTTACTGTCTGAGCATTATGCTCGATCTGACCTTCTCCCCGAAAACTGGTCCAGATTTCGGGGAGAAGGTCACCTCCGCAGTACTTGATGCCTATCAGATTCATTTAGAAGTCAATTTCAATCCTTGATTCCTAACAGGTCTTTCGCAAGAGACTTCTTGTGTTCCAGGTTGCCCTGGCGTGAGATCATAATTCTCTGCGCCTGCGGCGAACCTGCGCCGTGCATCGATTCCGTTCGGTATCCGACTGCCGCCGTTCCCAGTGTGATATTTTCAATCAGGCGTAAGACACGGCAGCGATGCTCGGTCGGCACAGATGCCACTCCCTTCAAATATTTTTCCACGATTTTACCGATTTCGGGGTGGCGCAGATCCTTCTCCGAGGCCATTGTTACCATCAGGCCCCCGGCAATATCCTCCGCAAGTCGCGCAATCTCATAGGGAAGCCGGGTTACGTTCTGCTTACAGACGTTGGCCAGAAGCAAATCAATGAGATAATTTCCGGACGCAGTTTGATGGCCCTGCGAGGAGCAGGCAATCCCGCAGGCGTATAATGTTTCGTTGAGGTGAATCATTTCAATCAACTTGTCGCGGACATGGGATGCCCTAGAAACACCATTATAATCAGCAGCCAGCGCCGCTGCGCCAATCAGCACATCTCCGACACCGACCTTGCAGCCGCCATAGCTCTGACGGTGGTACCCAGCAAAACGCTCGACAAGGGAACCCGTGAATTCATACTCGCCGCACATAAAGACGTTCTCCCAGGGAACGAACAGATTATCAAATACCATCAGCGCCTCGTGGCCGCCAAACTGAGGATTGCCTACATCGATCTCGCTCCCCTCGAGCTTTCGGGTGTCGCACGACTGGCGCCCGTAAATATAAAAGATTCCCTCGGCGTCGGCTGGCGCCACAAAGGAAAGAGCATAGTTGCTGTCTTCTTTTGTCATCGTAATCGTCGGCATGACAAGAATCCAGTGGGAATTGACGGCGCCTGTCTGATGGGCCTTCGCACCGCGGACAACAATGCCGTCCTTCCTCTTTTCCACCACGTGGGTATAGAGGTCTGGATCGGCCTGTTTACCCGGTGAGAGACTTCTGTCGCCCTTGGGATCAGTCATCGCTCCATCCACCGCCAAGTCTTCTTCCTGCATCATGAGCAAGAACTTGATAAAGCGGTTGCGATATGTAGTGCCCAGTTTCTTATCCATTTCGAAGGTGACGCTGTCTATGGCGTTGATGGCGTCCATGCCAACGCAGCGCTGAAAGCACGCCCCAGTTTTCTGCCCCATCAGCCGCTGCATCTTCACCTTTTTGATCAGATCGTCGGTATTCTGGTGGATGTGGCAGAACCGGTTAATCTTTTGTCCCGTCAGGTGGGATGTCGCCGTCATCAGGTCCTCATGTTGAGGGTCCTGGGCTAGGGCGTAAGTCATCTTCACCGAATTCATCGATGGCCGGATGATAGGATGATCCACAACGCTTTTTACCAGTTCACCCATCAAATACACTTTGAGACTGAGTTTCCGAAGACTCTCTTCATATTGTTCAGGGGTTTTTAGTGACATATTCTTGCCCTCCTCAATTTTTTGTTACTTTCCGCTTTCCATGTAGGGATAGTAGCTTTGAACTACGTCCAGTCTCGCCAGTTGCCCACCGTCCAGCCAGATCTGAATAATCTTGATGTCCCTCAGATATTTCTCCACAATGATATTCTCGGGCATATCCGTAGGAACCCATGAGTTCCATCCCTCTGTTGCACACCATTTCCGTGACATCACAGGCATGCACCTTCGCTGCACTGACCTGACCCCCAAATTTTGTACCACATTTAAAGTTAGTAATGTCTCGAAAAATTATAGTACCTGACTTCAATGTGGGACCCTTCCGGTTTATGATAGACAAAATTGAGAAATCTTTCAAAGGAATGAAACGACTCCCTTGGAGGCTTTACATTGGGACCTTAAGAAACCTTCTTTTCATGAGGTTCTCCAAAGGGTAAATGGTTATGTT
The DNA here is from genome assembly GCA_035625045.1 of Syntrophales bacterium. Lineage (GTDB taxonomy): Bacteria > Desulfobacterota > Syntrophia > Syntrophales > UBA2185 > DATKLL01. The sequence goes on from DASPQI010000013.1 coordinate 3,834, forward strand.
GTTGTGGCTTAATGAGCTACGGGGAAAATCGCGATTGCCCGAAGAATACTCCTAACGCCAAGGATAATCAAGGCGGAACTTACTGTTTGAAATGGTCCCAGTTTTAAGCCTTAGTGTGCGGATTGGTGTTTGAAATACTTCATCCGGAAGGAAAATTACAAATGCAACATTTCAGGAAGTGGCGGAGACGCAATATAAACGGGAACGAATCATCGGTAGCACCTTTGTATTTGTCATCGAGGCGCCCAGATGATGTGCATTTGACACGCATTCAGTCTGAACTACACAGATATGACCAAGAAAAATATCAAGGCTCCTTGTTATTTTCTGCATCTACCTATACGTTAGAATCAATCTACCATAAATAATATCGATTAAAAGTCATAATCTTCTACCGGAAATTTTATGAAGAGAAACAATGTAAGCTCGAGATAATAATGCCATCAGTTGAACATCCTCACCAGTACATCTTCCTAGCCATATAAATATCACATAAAGCCAGGCACTCTGACTTACTGCCGCCAACTCCATGCAAATCCTATGTAGAACAAATTCGAGTCCACACCTGGGTTCTGAGGAGCGGTGTTGGCGTTTGAGATGTGTTGGTACTTATAGCCAAGGATAATGGATTGGTTCTCTTGATACCATATTTCGACTCCTGCACCAAAGCCAAACATGAAATTAAAATTCGAGGAACCTGCCACTGGCACATTGTCGGTGAAGTATAGGATTCCAACTGTTCCACTGACATAAGGCTGCAGCACGCAGCCTCGCCGGAGGTTCATCTGTAACCCGACTGGAGAAATGCCAGAGCCGTAGATATTCTGTTTGCTGCCGGGCATATCCACCAGATTTCCGCTCACTGTATAGACCTGTTTCGGCTGTCTGATGATTGCTACAGGAATGATTTCCGCTGTGTATTTCAGCGCCCAGTTATCTCCGGTTCTCACTACGTGCGCATATTGAACGTTTAACTCAAAAAAAGGGCGGTCAGTGGTTTTGCCGATCAGCGTGGGATTGTCCGGAGAATATCCCGCCCAGAAGCCTAGTTGGCTAGTGCCCAAGTCGAGGGATCTGCCTAGACTCCCCGGAATGTCCGCTCTCTGCGTGTTGGGGTAGACCGAATCCTGCGCTATGGCCATGTTTGTGGTAATCATTATAAATAGGAACGCAACTAGATATTTCCAGATAGCAAAACTCATTAGATTAATAATTAGGTTATTCTTGCCTCAAGATTATGGTTTATCATCGTCAACTTTCACAATACGAATCTTTCCACAGCCACATTTTACATAAACAGGAAATGTAATGTCAAATATCTTAGAATCTTTCAGCCCATACTCAATACGTAACTCCGGAAGTCCACCCTAATACTTCGTATTTGATAGAAACAAGGACAAGCAACGAAAATTGAAATGCGCCGGATATTTGTATCACCTACAAATCTTGGTGTCGGCTAAACGGGACAGATCAATGAAAACTGGTTGAAAGCACACGTATAAGGCAGACAGCCAAATTCCCTTTTTGGAACGGTTCAGATCATTTCTGTTATCCACACACTCCTCTTGTCATAAAAAATTCTAGATAACAAATGGAAATCGATGAGGTGGTTAATGTAACTCAGCCAGTTTTTTCTCAGTCCGTGTCACCCAGCCATCAGCACCACATTCCCTGAAAAGATTGATTGCCTTGGTGAGTTGTTCTTTCGCTCCCTGAACGTCTCCCTTCTTTCTGAACCAGTCAGCATAACATGCGTGGTCCTCCGCTAAATTCCATCTCAATTCATTTCTCGTGTCTGCTTCGATGGCTCTCTGAAACCAAGCCACCGAATCAGTAAGGTAGTTATCGCCCATATTTAACAGAACATCACCTATATTGCGGGCCATCCTGCCTTCACAAAACTTGAATTTATTCTCTTGATAGAATGCAAAAATTTCATCCAGTTCGATGTCATAATCATGTCGTAACACTTTGGCTCTCACCAGAAATAATTGATAATAATTAACTACGGAAGGCATGAAATCGAACATTTCCATGATTGAAATTATCTTCTTATAACGGTTTACCGCCTCGTCATATTCTCCTAAATCAATAAGCAATAATCCCAAGTTTACGTAAGCCCATACGATCCAAGATATCGGGGCCGATTTTTCATAGGAGGAAGTAAATTCTAAAAAAAAGGTCTTTGCGTCATCAAATAACCCTTTGTAATAACAAGACGTGGCATAATTAGCGTAAGCCATGCCTTTGATGAAGGCATCCCCAGTTTCTTTTGCGAGTTCCAATGTTTCTTGTGCAAATTTATAGGAGGTTTTCGTGTTTCCTTCAACCTGGTAACACACAGATATGGATGTTTTTGAAAATGCTATCCCGATTTTATGATTTGCGGAAATACTGAAATCGAGACATTTCTTGAGGCGTTGGTGTGCCTCATTGAATTCAGACATGAATGTCAAAAAAGTACCTGACTGATAGAGTGCGGCCCACCACGAAAGATAGTCTGCAACCTCTTTTGCGATAGTCGTAGCCTTATCAATGAATGTAAGTCCTTCGCGGCTGTCCTCTTCGACCCATAGATAATAAAGCCCCATTGCCGTTTATATTGCCGGGAGCCTTTTTCGATAATTCAGCTTCAAAGCCAAATCAAGAATAGATTCTACAGCCTCTTTTGCATGGGAATGGAAATTCATATTCAAATAGTAATTTGCGAGAGTTGTCCTAGCATCAATAACCTTCCGCTGATTGGCTTCCTTCTGAGGCAACTTCTCCAAACATAATACGGCTTTTTTGGCATACTCAATAGCGTCCTTAAACAAGGCGGCTTTCTGGTATCTCTTTGCTTCGAGTCTTGCATATTCCGCTGCCTTTTCGTAATTTTCACTGGCAATACAATGACCGGCCAGGGCTCCATAATGGTAACAGATATCATCTTTATAGATATCCTCTATGGTGTTTGCAATTTTCTCATGAATTTGTTTTTTCTTTTTAGTCAGAATGGAATTGTAGATAACCTCTCTGGTGAGGGCGTGTTTGAAGATATATGTGGAATCTGGATAGATACCCCTATCAAAAATGAGTTCTGAATCCTTGAGAATGGAGAGGTGGGACAAGAGTTCCTTTTCGGAAAGATTTGTTACTCTTTTGATCAGGTCATAGCTGAACTCCCTCTCTATCACAGAACCTGTTCTCAGGACTTCTCTTGATCCCTCGGGAAGGTTATCTACTCTTGCCATGATTACATCCTGGATTGTGGAGGGGACTGTGAGTTTCTTAATGTCCTTGGATAAGAGATATGTGTTGTCCCTTCTTTCCATGAGTTTTAGATCCCTAAGAGATTTTATGAACTCTTCAAGGAAGAGCGGAATTCCTTCTGACTTTTGAAGGATCAAATCTTCCAGTTCTTTGTCGATGTTCGGGGTGCCGAGCATATGGGCTGCCATGGCCAAGGATTCACGGTTAGATAATCTGTTTAAGGTTATCTGGCTATGGTAGGATCTGCTCCCCCAGGAATGGATAAACTCAGGGCGGTATGTGAAGATGAGAAAAACCCTCGATTCGGATATGCTCTCCAATAGTTCCTTGAAAGCATCCTCGGAGCTCCCATCCATCCAATGGAGGTCCTCTGTGGCCATGATCAGAGGTCGGAGTTCTGATCCCTTGATGATGATCTTCTTCAAGGCATCTAGGGTTCTTTCTTTCCTCGCCTCGGGAGTCATGGGGATTTTGTCTATGCCGCTGTCTTTTACAGAGAGAAGTTCCAACAGATAGGGGAGGGTTGATGTTTCATCCACTTTCAGGATTTTAATTCCTGCGGTGACTTTTTTTCTGATCTGCTGATCTGTATCATTATCATGAATATCAAAATTGGCCTTCAGGAGATCCACGACGGGGTGATAGGCAACATTCCTGCTATATGAAAGGCATCTGCCTTCTAGGAAGGTGACATATTCGTTGGTAATGGCTTTGCGGAACTCATAGAGGAGTCGTGACTTCCCTATTCCCGCATCAGATACGATGGAGATGGCTTGGCCCCTGCCTCCCTTGGATCGTTCAAAACCATCTAACAATAGTTCCATATCTCTTTCTCTGCCTACGAATGGAATCAGCCCTCGCTCGATACTGACATCGAATCTTGTTCTCCGGGTACTGGGGGCGATGACCTGATAAACTTTAAGAGGATTCTCCTTGCCCTTAACCTCCTTTTCCCCCAATGCTTCAAAACGGAATAAACCCTCCGTGAGTTTAAAGATGTTATCTGAAACATAAGTCGTTCCAGGTTCTGCAAGAGATTCCATTCTGGAGGCGAGATTAACTGTATCCCCAACAGCTTTGAACTCTACACGGAGATCATTGCCAAGAGTACCCACCACTACAGGACCCGTATGAATACCGATACGCATCTTGAGAGGTTGGATGTCTGCCTTCTCTTGCTTTACTATTTCATTAAACCTCGTCATCTCCCTGTGTATGGCCATGGCTGAACGTATGGCTCTCTGTGAGGCATCTTCAAGTGCAATGGGGGCACCAAAAAGAGCCATGATGCCGTCGCCAGTCATCTCATTGACTGTACCCCCGTAATCATGGACTTTATGAATGAGGATCTCGTACACCTTATCCATCATGAGAAATAATTCTTCAGAATTGAGTTTATCAGAGAGGGCGGTGAATCCCTTCATGTCACAGAACATCACTGTGACCTGCTTCCGTTCCCCTTCAATCTTTTCACGTTGGGAGAGGATTTTTTCTGTGATATCTGGATGGAAATACTTTTGTATCTTCTCAAGTTTCTTATTAAAGGTAGCTTTCTTGCGGGTTGCTTCAAGGGGAAGAGTGAGGTTCTGGCCGCATTCACCGCAAAACTGATAATCTGGGGGGTTGATAGATTGACAACTTGTGCAGGTTATCTCTAACTTAGTGCCGCATCGACCACAGAATTTCTTTCCTTCTGGATTCTGAAACTGGCATTTAGGACATTTCATCTTCTATGTCCTTAATTAAAAGTGATGCCGTTCGTGCTACGGATAAGGAGGAAACGCCGCTGTGGTCAGGGCCATCCGGGTAGTTTGTTCGAGCAGTTAACATGGTAACTGAAAATATCTACATTAATTAATACTTTGGGCTTATTCACATAATTGTCAAGTGATTTTTGGCAATATTAAAATTTTATGATTGCAAAGACGTTTTGATGACTGAAAACATCGCTATCAAAATTACTCTAACCCTGGCATGAACTAACAACCTCCACTTGTAGAAACATCATTTAAGGTTTTAATTCACATATTCGTTTTCCAATAGCCCATATGTTTTTTCCTCTTTGCCCGTATAGCCAGTATTCATAATAGAATATATGTTTATTTTCCCCAACCTATGATTTTATTTTGTTTAGTAAAATCAACTTATTAGCTTCCGTCGAATTCCCCATTTTGTAACATTTTAGTAACCTTTAAGGGTTTATAAAAATCAAAAATTCATTTACAAGGCAGAATGGGTCATGATCTGCAAGCGTTCGCACTCAACTAAGGCAGATTTTATTAGCCCCAAGTGGGGTGCATTCAATGATGCGGGAATAGGGATAACTGACCTAACCACTTCTTAATAATTTTGAAAAGGAGGGAACGATTATGTACCAGGCAAGAAATTATGAGACGGTAAATATGATTTTGCGAAATCCGACGCTCTGGAACGAAGGCATGATAGAAGAAACTCTCCAGCGATTCAAGAAAAGCAATTCATATGCGGACCACAATTTCAATACGCTAAATGTCCAGGCACTCATCAAGAACTATCTATATACATTGTCGGATGTAATGAAAAAAGAAGAGTCGGTAAGAAAAGAAAGAAAAAAGGAAGATGTCTCGCGTGATTTTGGCAATGTTTTAGTGTCAGGAATCTAAATTAATGGTGCTGCGAACGGGTGCTAATCTATAGGAGAGGAATAAGTCATGACCATAGTTTGTTATGTCTGTAAAAAAGAAGTCGAGGTCATGAGGTTTGGCAACGGCTTTGTGGGGATATGCTGCAACAAGGTTATGTATAACTCTATGGATAGGACACCATTTGATATTAGGCGTAATAAGAAAAAAGAAATTTCTATGCACCCGTTCCACCCGGAAAGGCCGTTTTATAAAGCAAACAATTCCTGACCATGAAGGGAGGGAGCAATTATGTACGAGGCAAAAAATTATGAGACGGTGAACATGATCTTGCAGAATCCGATGCT
>DASPQI010000014.1:0-6649 GCA_035625045.1 Syntrophales bacterium
ATAAAATCACCAAAGCCATGAGAACAGCCAGGATTTTGCGTTGGTTCTCGTCGCCCTTCATTGCGTTGAAAGTCAACAGATACATGGCCACCATAAAAGCGTAACCCTTCCATGGCTTTATCATCGGATTGCCATAAGAAATGGGTAGGGGGAGAGAGAAATTCCTACTGCTATTCCAGAGTGCAAAATAACTGGCTAAAATCAGGATGATGATCAGTACTGAATTTCCCCTCCTTTCAAAGCCCCCTTTGTTAACAAATATACCGATCCCGACGGCAATAAACAAAATATCTAAGAAATCCTTTCCCATCGGATAAGGATAAAGCTTATAAAAGACATTAGGCAGTGGAATCAAAGCAACCATCAGGAAAAGGCCCCATTCAGCCCTCCTAAAAATGGTAAGAATCACCGTTATGATCCCACCAAAATATAATATTGGTACGGATATTAGTCGAACGAACTCCAATATACCGAGACGCATTTCCTGTTAAATTCCTTTCGTCCGAGGAATAAATGCGAGCGCCATCTCACTTTTACCCACAATCTACCCCCTCTCCCATTTTCCCTTTCATCTTCCCAAACGAGATAAAGATCCTATTTTATGCCGCTTTTAATCTGTACCCATCCATGATGCTTTTTAGATTCCCGTACTCTTTGTAAATAACAGCCAGTATGATAATAAATGCTCCGATAATAATTTTCAGCACTAAATTCATCCAAGCCCGCGGCGTTCCAATCTCACTTATAACCAGATACATCAAGACAGATACGCTTAAGTAGTAAATGAAGCTCTTGAGTTCAACCCTTACTGTGACGAATTTATTCGATATCCATATCGTTAGAATCAAGGACACCATGCATGAGGCGGCAGCAACGACCGCGGCCGAGGCGATTCCAAATCGACGCAACAGCATTAAGTTTAGCCCTATATTTAAGATGATCGCGGATAAAGTTATTCCGAAAGATACTATCGTCCTCTTTTTCAAATATAAACCCGCGTTGAAAATCGTATTCACACACAAACAAAAGTAGCCAAATAGAATAAGTGGAGAAAAGTTCGCTGCCATGGCGTATTTTTCCGAGGCGAAAACGATAAAAAGTTCCTTTGAGATGGCCGCATACCCGAACCACATTGGAATGATGGCTACGAATATATACTGCAGACCCTTCTTTAGAAATGCTTCTGTTTTTTCCCTTCCTTCTCTCCCATAAATCTCAACATAAATTGGGACGATCGCATACGATATTGAGAACATAATAATATTGCCAATGTACATCGCTACATTGTATCCGACCGAATACAATCCCAAAGCTTCTTTTCCCAAATACCAAACTATAAGATATCTATCCGCATACGACATCAATAAGAAACATAATTCCGATAGAAATAACGGAACCCCAAATTTCATGAAGTTGACGTTCAGTTCCTTTGATACCATCCTTGGGTTGCACCGGTAATGTTTGAAGAACCAATGGAAAAGAACCGCGGAAACGATGACGTCGGCTAGAACAACACCTATAAAATATCCATAAAAGACCTTAAAAACATATAGTAAGAAGAATAGAGAGAGACCGGTTGTAATGACTTTTCCTATAAGAATAATAACGTTCATAAATATCGTTTTGTCAGTGACTCTTAAAAAGTATATGACGGTAATATTGAAAGGTGTGATAAATAGGTCAAAAGCCATGATCAAAAAGCACGCAGTATATATCTCGTTTAGCTTCAAGTATCCTCGACCAATCAATAAAAGGGTTACGTAGAGCAGAGTTGCGAGGGCGGATAAAGCAGTGGTTCTTGTCAGAACTGTTGAAGAAAATACTTCGAGCTTCTCATTAGCGCTACTATACTCTTTATAAAATCTGATAATCCCATCCGACAATCCTACTTTTGCGATAGCAATCGCAAAAAGCATGGTGGTTGTCACCAAACCCATCATTCCATACTGCTCCTTTGTTAAGACCCGGGTGAGAATTGGGAAGGTGACAAAAGAAAACAATTGTGATAGAATGCTTCCAGTAAAAAAATGACTAAACTGTTTTATAAATTTCCTGAAAGGCGACATTTCAGCTTCTTAGGGTCTTACTCTTTGGGAGTCACGATTGTTGAGTTACACTGAGAGGTGGGTCGCGTACGGAACTATCTTCTGGAGAGATATAAACCCATGCAGTTCTTCATTTACAGAATTCTTGAAATGGATTTCTACAGGAACACCTTATTCATTGAACAGTCTCTTCAAGTGCTCCACCAATAGGAGCCGGTTTCGTTCTTTCAGCTTTTGAACTTGTTCCGCAGGATATTTTGAATGTCTTTCGCCGAGAAAATAGCCGGCTGGTCTCTGCTTGTCCCATTCCGCCAAAACACCTTTCTTATATTCTTCAATGGTTTTTACGAACTTCGCTGGGTTTCCTGCAACCACGACCCCAGCCGGCACATCCTTAGTCACTACGGAACCAGTACCTACGATAGAGTTTGCGCCTATAGTGACATTCCTCAATATGATACAGCTTACTCTCCTATATAACAATTATCTTTTACTTCTATTTCCCCAAATTTCTGGATCGAGGGAATTTCCTCTGAAAATATCCATCCTGCACCATCGTGGTTTTCAAACTGAACTCCTGCTGAAATAGAACAGTGGTTTCCTATCTTTATCAGGTACGGATCTTGCCCCAGACCTAATCATTATTCTGCTGTTTTCTCCAATTGTTGCTCCCTGTTTTCTAAAATATTCTGCAATGTTAAAGTCGTTGTATCTTCTTAGAACATACGTTTTCTTTATCTTGATTGCGGAATCTTTCAATAGCTTCTAAAGTATCTTAGCCACAATTATTTCCGGAAAGTTTTTTGCAGTTTGATCGCTTAACCGAGTTAACTAATGTGGTGCGTCCGAATAGTCAAGGACCGCCTCTGAAAAAAGTTTTTCATATCCCCTTTTGCATATCAGATCGAGGTGGTCAGGATAGGCATCCCCTGTACGACAAAATTTTATTATCTTTCTATTCGCGAAACCAGGAAGGGTATTATTTTCTCTATAAAGACAAGCGATGCCTACCAATTCTCCCTTTGAACTATTGCCGATTAATATATAGAGTTGCTTCGCATTATCTTTGAAGCTGTCCCACCATGCATAAACCCTCTCCCATAATAAAGAAACTTCCTTGGTAATACTTTCTCCCAGAAGAGAATTGCACCGAGGTCCCATCTCCAGAAATTCCTTTTCTGAACCACGGTTTATAGATACAGTCTGTATTATATCGCCCCCCCCTGTTTTTGCTCATTCGGTAGTTTTGGAAAACCACGAAGCATTTCTAAAAGAATAATTATTCTTTTTGCAAGCTATTATCTGTTCAAAAAGGTGTTCATAATTCGTAACCATTTTCTCAAGGCTAAAATTCTCTTCAACCCGCCTTCTCCCAGCTCTGCCAAATCTTAATGCCAAGTCTTTATCTTCCAAAACCGTCATGATGGCTTGTGCTAACGCATAGGAATCCTCAGGAGGGACTAATAATCCTGTTTCACCATGCAAAACTCCCTCTCGATTACCTCCCACATCTGTCGCTACCACGGGCTTTGATGATGCCATATATTCTAAAATCGTGTTAGAAAACCCCTCGCTCAACGAAGGCACCACCGCCACATCAAACACAGAAATCAGATCTCTGACATCATTTCTTTTCCCCAGAAAATGAACCTTTCGACGAACATTTAACTTATTCGCGACCGATTCCATATCTTTTCTCGTGCAACCAGGCTCATTCAGGTCATCCCCGACAATGAGAAATTCCACTTCCGGGTTCTGTTCGGAAATGATTGAAGCGGCCTCGATAAGCCATCGAACACCTTTGATCCTACGTAAATTGGCAACCATCCCCACAACAGGCTGGTCTCTGTTTATTCCTATATTCCTTTTTATTTCATCGACATTCTGTCCGTTGGCATAGTCCTTCAATTGAACCCCATTATAAATTGTAACGACTCTGTTTTTGGGGAACCAGCCCTTCCTCACAACTTCTCTCTCAACTCCATGCGATACTGCAATGACCACATTGAAGAATCTCCCAAAAAGCCTATAAACCATCCGGTGACGGGTGTGCGCTTTGAATCCCATATCCCTCCTGCTGGAAATAACAGGAACACCGGAGATTTTTGAAATGATCAGGCCATAGGGATCAGAACCCTCATGATAAGTGATAATGAGAGAGATATCATTTTCCCGAACAAGTTTGAGCAGAAAGACAAGATTCTTCAATCCCCGATAAGTGTGAACTCCAGCTCCATAAAGCGTATAGACAGAAAACCCGCTTCTTATCATATCTTCAGCAAGTGGACCTGGTATAAAGCATGCGATGAAAAACCGGAATCTGTCTTTATTCACATGCATCACAAGCTGAGTGATGTTCTTTTCTGACCCAGCCATGATCTTAAGAACATCAGTAATAATCAATATATTCTTTTTTCCATTTGACAGCATATTTAAGGTCGGCTCATTTCATTTCTTGATGCTCGGAACCGTCAAGTCCCTTTTTCTTTACAAAGACCTTTCATCAGTTCTTTAAAGCTCGATGGACAGCAAATGTTGCTTTAGCTTTTCCTTGAATTCCTTTGATTCCATAATTTCCTGCACCTCAAATTTATTCTTTCCTTCAAACAAGTAGTTAAATCTATTCAGTCCTTGGCTTTCCCACTCTTTTAAGCATCGTTCTTTATATTTCTCTACTGTCGACACTTGAATGGCAGGATTTCCGATGACTACACTTCCTGGCTTAATATCTCGGATGACAACTGACAGAGACCCCACAATGGAGCCTTTACCAATTCTCACTCCGGCGGTTATAATCGAACGGTCTCCAATGAAGCAATTGTCCTCAATAATTATTTTCCCAAAATACCTCAGGGCCGGAAATTCATCTCTAAAAATTGAACTTGCACCGTCGTGGGTAATGAATGTTACACCTGACGCTATTTCTACATTGTTTCCGATCTCTACGAGATAGGGCTCAGAAGCTAATTTGTTAATCTCGATACAACAGTTTTCCCCTATCTTAGCCCCTTGCTTTCGAAATTTTTCAGCAATTGTCGAGCTGTCGTATTTATAGTCCTCATTGATTTCTTTCAGCTTTATTAAGAAATATCTGAGTAACCTAATGATGATTCGCATATAAGTGCCTCGGCCCATTTGATATCAGATTGAAATCTTTCAGAATAATCCGCTGACGATTTTCCGAAATAATCGACGCCATCATCTTTCCAAAGATTGCTGTCAAACCAATCTTTCCACAAAAGTCGGATTGCAGATAGTTCCGGAGGATGTCTCTTGATCTTTGCTCACGACAATTCATTTCTGCGGAATCTGACTATTTCTCCCGTACATTTCTTTAACTATTCCCCTATCTATTTTATTATTCTGCTTTTTGGGGAGGCTCTCAACACGTATCATACTTTTTGGAATCATATAACTTGGCAGATTTTTAATGAGGTGCTTTCTAATCTCTTTTTCGCAATCTCCTTCCCCTGAGTAAATGGGTCTTAGTTTCCCAACTTGGCTGTTTTCGTAAATAGGAATGACCACATCCTCTTTAACAATAGGTAACAAAGACAGAATGTGCTCAATTTCCCCCAATTCAACTCTATATCCCCTGAACTTTATTTGATGGTCCTTTCGACCGTGAATACGCATCCCTGGTAGCGCCTGAAGGAGTGACGATCAATAAAAACATAGGACGGGACAACGTGTTCTAATATTCTGGCTAATCTTACAGAAGGCGTCCTTATCTCCAATGGCACACAGACTCCCCAGGCCTGCATAATTCCTACAATAGCGGCATATGAAAAGACTTGTTCATCAGCACAACAACTCTATCACCTTTTTTAATTCCTGATTTCAACAGAAAACTTGATATTTTGCTTGATAGATCCTGCAGGTCATTGTAAGTCCATATGTTATCTTAAATTCTTATAGCGACTTCGGACTTATGAAGAGAAAAACTCCTTTCAAGAAGATCAACGACTATTTGCATGTTGACGCCTCCTAACACGCTTGAACTCTGTACGACAATCAAATCACAAATTCTTGCGGGAAGGTGTGACTCAAGAACTTCAAAGGACTAGCAGAATAACCATATGCTCCGCAGTTATGAAAAAGAAGAATATCTCCTTCGCTTATGTCCGAAGGTAACTCAAGCTCAGAAGCGAGCACATCATCTGGAATGCATAGAGACCCCACAACCGTGTATTTGGCAGATCCCTCACAATTATTATTTTCCGGTACAACATCTGCCTCAAGGTTTCTACGAATCACCTGACCAATGCCACCGGCTGCTAAATAGTTTTGATGCATCCCCCCATCCGCAACCAGGAATTCTTTTTTATACCCTTTTTTTCTGTAAAGTACTTTCACGGCATAAATGCCACATTCCGCTACCAAGAAACGCCCAGGCTCAACGATAAATTGGGTGCTTTTAAAATGTGTCCTATATTTTAAATCTGTAAATAGTTCCGACAAGCTCTTTTTCATAAGCGGTAGGTCGAGAGGGGGCTTATTGCCAAATATGTCAATCCCCCATCCTCCGCCGAAATTAATCCTTTTTAGCTCTATTCTGTAAAGGTTAGCAATTTCATCTGCCTTTTCAAGAATAAACCTGAAAT
>DASPQI010000015.1:0-5438 GCA_035625045.1 Syntrophales bacterium
GGGTTCAAGATAACCTCACCTGAGAGGGAAGAGTGTAGATAAATCTTCGACTAATGACTTTCTTCTGATTTTGCGGGTGGTATGAGGATGTCTCAGGTGTGCATTTTCCAAAGCCATCAAGCCTGTAATGTTAAGCAAATTAAAACTCAAATTGGTATAATCTAAACTCCGGCCAGAAATATATATGTTTCTTTAAGAGTCGATCTATGTCTTGTTGTTAAATTAGGATTTAACTTTTAAATGGATATATCGATTCCGGACAAAGAGTATTTTCGAATCGGAGAGGTCAGCAAGATCCTTGGCGTAGATCCATATGTTGTCAGATATTGGGAATCAGAGTTCAAATCAATAAAACCATTACGCACGAAATCCGATCAGCGTCTGTTTAGGAGAAAAGACTTAGAGGAGCTGTTGATTATTAAAAACCTTCTCTATAATGAAAAATTTACAATCAGGGGGGCTAAAAAACAACTGTTGAAGATAAGAGAAACAATTATGCAATCTGATGTGACCTATAAACGAGAGCGACTCGTAGAGATTAAAAAGGGATTACTGCAGATAAAAAAAATAGTGAGTTGAAAAGAAAAAGGGACAGACATATCTTCGCTCAGGAAAAGTAATCTGTCCCCCTGTCCTGACCGTATCCTTAATGTTTGGCTGATCTTTTGGATGCCTTTAGTGGATTGATTTTTTGCGTTGCTTCTTGGATTTCTCTTTTGATGTGCGATGCTGTTGGACAGTTACCAGAAATCCATTTGCTGACGGGTTCAGGATAGACCTTGCAATACTGACCGGTTGGGCAATCTATAATTTTATTGCAACTTTCACACTTATCAATAATAGTATGACAACTGCCTCCATTAAATCCACAACCTCTCTTGGTCATGAAGGCGCATTCTGAACCAATCTTGATGGTTTGACAAACCATTGGAATCACCCCCTCTCATATATTTTGTATTTAGTTTAGCGATACAATCATTTATATAATCTAATTAGCTTAACAAAGAAATTATTTTATGTCAAGAAAAATAAATCAATACATGGTTAATAAAAATCATAACAATATGAATAATATATCGAACGAATTGACTTTAAGACACAATCATGTTAGGCAGAGCACCTCTGCTGGTTCAGAAATTATGGCAAGCAAAAATCGTCAAAGAACATCTTATTATGTTGATTCTGCCGTGATAGAAATAAAAACATTTGAGATAAAAAATAAACTGGGTCTTCACGCGAGGGTCGCAGCGAAACTTGTTAATGTGTCAACAAGATATAAATCAAAAATCTTTTTTGAGAGAGACGGTAGAGTTGTGAACGGGAAAAGTCTGCTCAGTATATTGACATTAGCTTGTCCATTGGGAAGTCGAATAACAATTAGAGCAGAAGGGATAGACGCTCGGGATGCTATTGAAGATCTTGGAAAGCTGATAGAAGATAAATTTGGAGAAGATTAATGGACGGTGGTGTAGAAAAAAAATCATTTGTTTTAAAGGGGATAGGAGTATCACCTGGTATCGTCATTGGGAGGGCCTATCTTTATGATCGCTTTAATGCCCAGGTTTCCTTTTATAAGTTGAGGGATAAGGGCTTTGTATCTGAAGAAATTAAAAGGTTCAAAGCAGCTCTAAAAGAATCAGAAAAGCAGCTTCTGGAAGTAAAAAATAAACTTCGGGAACTGGCCGGGCAGGAGCCGCTATATATAATCGACGTTCATATCATGATCCTAAAGGACAAGATGTTCATCAATCATACAATTCAATATATTAAAGACGTGTTAATCAATGCCGAGTGGGCCGTTAAGATGACCATAGACAGATACAGAGAAATCTTTGAAAAGGTGGATGATGAATATCTTAAGGGCAGGATCAGTGACATTCGGTATGTAGGACAGATGATTCTAAGAAATCTTGCCGGAGAAAAGAGGGAAATCATTAGGGATGTTAGCGGAAAAGGCATTGTCATAGCCACAGACCTTTCGCCGGCTGATACTGCTCAAATGATGATCAACAAAGTCCAGGGATTTGCGACAGATATGGGAGGAAAAACATCACATACGGCGATTGTGGCAAGAGCGGTCGAAATTCCCGCTGTCGTTGGTTTGGAATCCGTCACAAAAATGGTAAGAACAAATGACGACATTATTGTCGACGGATCTGCCGGGCTTGTTGTCGTGAATCCTGATCCGGAGATGATTAAAGTATATGAGGATAAAAAAAGGCATTTTGAGATAGCCCAGGAAAATTATCTGAAATATGCCCATTTTCCTGCGGTAACGAAAGATAATTATAAAGTTGAAATAGGCGGGAATATAGAGTTTATCGAAGAGATTCCCTCCGCTATATCCCATGGTGCCGAAGGCATTGGTCTGTATAGAACGGAATTTATCTACATAAATAAAGAACAGTTGCCGACAGAGGAAGAGCACTTTTCGCATTACAGAAGTGTTGTTGGTTCAAAAGGCTTAAAATGGGCAACTATCCGGACCCTTGATTTAGGTGGTGATAAGTTTTACTCAGATCCTAAATTAGCCAAGGAGCTGAATCCTCAAATGGGCCTTAGAGCAATCCGATTTTGTCTCAAGGAAGTTGGTTTATTTAAAGTACAATTAAGAGCAATCGCCCGAGCCAGTGCTTTTGGCAAGACGAGAATCATGTTTCCCATGATCTCAGGAGTTGAGGAAATACGAGAAGCTAAAAAAATCTTTTTTGAGGTAAGAAATGATATTATTTCACAGGGTATACCGGTTGGCAAAGACATTGAGATCGGAGTCATGATAGAAGTTCCATCTGCCGTAGTTATTGCCGATGAATTGGCGAAGGAGGTGGATTTTTTCAGCATAGGGACAAACGATCTGATCCAATATGCTTTGGCTATTGACAGGATAAATGAAAGGGTAACCTACTTATATGAACCGCTCCATCCGGCTGTGTTAAGACTCATAAAGCAAGTGATCGATGTTGGTCATAAAGCAGGCATTCGGGTTGCAATGTGCGGGGAAATGGCTGGTGAACCGGCTTATATCATGATTCTTTTAGGGCTCGAAATTGATGAGTTGAGCATGAATCCCCTGGCAATACCAAGGGTGAAAAAGGTAATTCGCGGTTGTACTTTAAAGGAATCCAAGGCCCTGTTGGAAAAAGTCATGACATTTTCGTCGGCTTCTGAAATACGGGAATTTGTGAATAGTTACATGGGAGAACGGTTTCCTGAAGATTTTCAGACTAACGGGGCTTAATAGACAAATAGTAAAATACAAATCCGACGGTTTCGTAAAAGATGAGCATTATAATCTTTTACGAGACGCCGTCTTCAAATGTTTACGAGATCATCATGTCCTTCCTGCTAAAATTAAAAATTAAAGCATGGATGATAGAAGGTAGAGAATTTTTCTCCGGATGCATTTATAAAAATGACAATTTTCCTCTATTCTGGCTCATAAAGAATGTATTGTCCAAGGTAGAACTCGCGGATGAATATGCCGACTCATTAAAAAAGCTCGCTGAAAATGGGATAATCGTTTATGCGATAAAAGATAAAAGTCAGCTTAATAGTCTTATCATACGTGAGCTTTCGGCCAAAAGGAATATACCCTGGCCAGTTTATTGTCACGGAATAAATATGCTTTTCTGGCAACCTTTCTCTGCCGCTCTTAGGGTTGTCTTTTCTGTTATATTTCGTCTTCCTTTCAAAAAGGCAATTCTGGAGACTTTAAAGGCTGATTATCTGAAAAGAATCATCATGGAAGGGAAAAGTGTAGTTATACATCTTGGAAGCTCAGAGTTTTTTGAAAACCGTATGACTCAGAAAGCTCTCATACAGTTGATCGAAATTCAAAAAACTTTAAATAAGCCGGTTTACATCATTCCGGTTATGATTACCTATGGGCGGAGAAGGGATAAAGAGAAGGAAAGTCTAATAAATATATTATTCGGCCAGGCAGAAGAAACCGGCGCGCTTCGGCGGGTGATCACATTTCTCCGGTATTCCAATCAAGCAACGGTGATAACTGCAGATCCTGTTAAGCTTGATGATTTTGTTAATGAAAACAAAGATACAACGACAGAAGTAATATGCCATAACCTGAGAAGGGAACTCATAGACAGGATTGATGAAGAGAAGACAAGCATTGTAGGGCCCGTTTTGAAGTCAAGGGAAGAATTTATCAGCATGGTCCTTAATGAGGATAGTCTCAATAATTTAATAGAAGAGATGGCTGCTCACGGGACAAAGGAGCACGATGCGCTCCTCAAGGAGGCGAAAAAATATGCACGGGAAATTGCGTCTGACTATAACGATATGTTTATCAATGTATGGGACAAATTTCTTACGTGGTTGTGGAATAATATCTATGACGGTGTGATGGTTGATAAATCCGGACTGGCAAAAATAAGAAATATATCGAAAAAAATGCCTTTTGTCATAATCCCCTGCCATCGGAGTCACATAGATTATCTCCTCCTTTCCTATGTTTTTTTCAAGAATAATATCCAGCTTCCATTTGTCGCTGCCGGTACCAATCTGTCATTTTGGCCTCTTGGATACATCTTTAGAAAATCGGGTGCCTTTTTCATTCGTCGTACCTTCAAGGGAAACATGCTTTACGGTGAAGTATTCGCAAAATATTTGGAAGTCCTTTTGAAAGAAGGTTTGCCGCTTGAGTTCTTTATAGAAGGGGGACGAAGTCGTAGCGGTAAGATGGTAATGCCGAAATTCGGTCTCCTTTCAATGCTCATCCAGGCATTCAAAAGGAAGGCTTGTGATGATCTGGCGGCAATTCCAGTCTTTATAGGGTATGATCGTGTCATTGAAGAGGATTCCTACCTGAAGGAGCTCGGGGGGGTACCGAAGGAAAGAGAGAAGACTACAGATGTAATTAGAAGTCACAAAATTTTACGGAGACGTTACGGACGCGTCTATGTAAACATAGGTGAGCCGATTTTTTTAAAATCGTATCTTGCATCGAAGGAAAAGGCTTTTGAAGATATGACAACAGATGAGAGGCAGAGCCTATACAGGAAGATCAGTTATGAAATTGCCCTGGAAATCAATAAGGTGTCTGTCATAACCCCCTTTTCCCTCGTTTCATTAGGTTTGCTATGCCATGACAGAAAAGGCATATCTCATGATGATCTGATGGATGTATTGGAATTATTCTATGATTATCTCAGCCATAGAGAAGTAAATTTTGCCGCTACCCTTGTCCATCGGGACAAGGCCGTTATAGATGCCCTCGACCAATTTGATCAGTCGGGCATCATATCCAAGATAGGGGCCGACGAAGAAGAGCATGATGAAATCGATGAAGTCGTCTACTCCTTGGAAGATGACAATCGACTGAAATTGGAGTATTATAAAAATAACATCCTTCACTTCTTTATTCCTATCGGCTTCGTGGCAGCATCATTGCTTTCAAATCACGAAGACGTGATACCATT
>DASPQI010000016.1:0-2946 GCA_035625045.1 Syntrophales bacterium
AGCATCGCTGATTTTATTTCGGTCCGTTATGACAAATCCCAAGCTGTTGCAGCCTTAGTCACAGTTATTGCAATTACCAGTATCGCTCCCTATATATCCCTTCAACTGAAGGCCGTTTTTTCCACATTTGAGATAATTACTATTCCCCAGGGCGCAGAAAATTCCTCCTGGACATATTTCGACCCGGGACTGATCATCGTTGCGTTAATGACAATATTTACCATTATGTTCGGTGTGAGGAGGCTGGACCCTACTGAACGTCATCAGGGTATGGTCGTCGTCCTGGCGGTTGAAAGTACAGTGAAACTGGCAGCATTTCTTGTTGTTGGAGTCTTTGTTACGTATTTCCTGTTTGGAGGATTCAAGGATATTTTTAGTAGGTTATCAGAGATTCCCGTAAATACATTAACTCACATCGGGGGAACAGAACCATCATTCTACTTTATCTGGGCCTCGTATCTTTTCCTATCTATGTCCGCTGTCATGTTTCTACCCAGGCAGTTCCATCTTGCAGTGGTAGAAAATTTTGATGAGAATCATATCCGCACCGCTATGTGGCTATTTCCGGTTTATATGTTTCTGATGAGCATTTTTATTTATCCTATTGCAATGGGAGGATTGTTAACGGGACTTCCGGTGCAGGAGGCCGATAAATTTGTCCTCAGACTGCCTTTCTCTTCTGGCCACAGGTGGCTGTCATTACTCGTATTCATAGGTGGTTTTTCAGCCGCGACGGGGATGATCATGATCTGTTCAATGACTATATCCACTATGTTCACGAATCATCTCCTCCTCCCCGTTGTTGAGTGGTTCAAAAAATTGGGTTTTATGAGGCGTTATCTACTACAATGCAGGTGGATTTCGGTTGCCGCATTCATTCTGGCAGGTTATTGGTATGAACGTGAAGTAGGTGAACATTACATGTTGGTGAGTATCGGCATGATCTCCTTCGCCGGTGTTTTCCAGTTCGCCCCTTCTATTATCGGTGGATTGTTCTGGGAAAAAGGAAACAAGGCCGGAGCTCTTCTCGGCATGGGGGCCGGGTTCCTGGTTTGGCTTTATACCTTGATTATACCTGCCTTTGCCAAGAGCGGTTGGATACCGATGTCACTGCTCGAAAATGGCCCGTGGGGAATAAGATTTCTACGGCCCGAACACCTCTTCGGAGTGACCGGACTTGACTACCTGAGCAATGCAGTCTTATGGACGATGCTTTTCAACGTTGGGCTGTATTTCATTGGTTCTCTCTATTTCGAACAAACCGATGAAGAACAAACTCTGTCAAGAGAATTTGTGGATGCGCTTGAGGTGAGCGCAGTATCGACTCTTCCGTCCGTGAGCGAGGCTTTAGTTGATAAGCAGGAAAAAAGGGGGAGGATAGAGAAACTGCTCTGCCAGTATTTCCCGGAAACTAAATCAACTGAAATAATGGAGCATTGCCTGCACACGTTGAAGATCAGCGAGGAAGATCGGATTTCTATTGTAAAGCTGGCAGAACTTCACAACGAGGTGGAAAAACACCTTGCTGGGTCCATCGGCACTGCGGCGGCCCATCAAGCCATACGCAAAAGCGCTATTTTTAGCCAGGATGAAGAGAAGGAACTCAAGAGAGCCTATGCCGAAATAATTGCCGATCTCAGATTAACCCCAGCAGACTTGAAAGACAAGATCGATTACTATAGGGAGAAAGAAAAATTCTTGAATCTTCAAGCGATTGAATTGGAGGAGAAAATCCAGGAGCTCGACATAGAAATCGCGGTGCGGAAGAGGGCAGAGGAGGCGCTTAAAGGATCTGAACAGCGGCTGGCCAACATTATCGGTTTTCTCCCCGATGCCACGGTAGTTATCGACCGAGAAGGAAGGGTGATCGCCTGGAACCGTGCAATTGAAACAATGACAGGAGTTAGTGCCGAAGAAATTTTAGGGAAGGGCGATTATGAGTATGCTATACCTTTTTATGGTGAGAGAAGACCGATCCTGATCGATCTGGTATTGCAACCGACGGAAGATATAGAAAAGAAATATGCAAATATCGAGAGAAGACCGGACGGAACACTGGTAGGCGAAGCTCATATACCTCATCTCAGGGGAGGTGGGCTTTACTTTATTGGTTTGGCTGCCCCCCTCTATGATTTCAAAGGCAATCTACTCGGCGCGATAGAGGTTATCAGCGACATTACAGACCGCAAGCGGGCGGAAGAAGAAATTCGTCGATTGAATGACGAACTGGAACAGCGTGTTGTCGAGCGCACCATGCAACTTGAAGCCACCATCAAGGAATTGGAAGCGTTCAGTTATTCTGTCTCCCATGATCTGCGTGCGCCCTTGCGGGGCATCAATGGGTGGAGTTTAGCGCTTTTGGAAGATTGTGCGGATCAACTCAACGAGCAGGGCCGAAAGTACCTTGATATCGTGAGGATGGAAACTTTGCGCATGGGAAAGCTCATCGACGATCTGTTGGAACTGTCACGGGTATCACGAACCGACATGCGACATGAACAGGTGGATATCTCCGCGATGGCAGTTTCCATAGTTAAGCGCCTACAGGATGCGGAGCCGGACCGCGAGGTCGAATTCATTGTTCAACCGGACTTAACGGTTTTTGGTGACGCACAGTTGCTCGATGTTATGATGGCAAATCTGCTCGGCAATGCCTGGAAGTTCACCGGCAAGAAGCCCTCTGCACATATAGAATTTGGCCGGGCGGAAACTGATGGGCAGAGCGTTTATTTCATTCGCGACAATGGGATAGGCTTCGATATGTCTCATACGGGGAAGCTGTTCGGCGCATTCCAGCGCATGCACAAGGCATCCGAATTTCCGGGTAGCGGAGTCGGCCTGGCGACCGTTCAGCGCATCATTCATCGTCATGGCGGACGAGTATGGGCAGAAGCGGAAGTAGAAAAAGGCACAACTGTTTATTTTACCTTATAGAGGTGTAATCCA
>DASPQI010000017.1:0-6193 GCA_035625045.1 Syntrophales bacterium
ACGCGGTTTACTGATTTCACAATATTTTGTACGGACGTAACGGAACCGGTTACGATATGTACTTTGGCTTCGAGCCGGACCCCGGACATCCCGATCGGGTCTCTGATGCCGTTCTGGTCGTCAACCACATAATTCTGCGGCAAGGTGTGCAAAATTTCCCTGTCCAGGGGAATTGCAATGGCTTTTGATGCTTCAATCGCCCTCTGTACATCGTCCTCATCAACCTCGCGACCCTTAACGGCCACGATACCAAGACTGTTTTGTCCTTTTATGTGCCCTCCGGCAATCCCCACATGTACAGAACTTATTTCACAGCCTGACATATGCTCGGCCTCTTCCACGGCCTTTCTGATTGCATCCACTGTGCTTTCAATGTTGACCACAACGCCTTTTCTCAAACCTTCTGAAGGATGGGAGCCTATTCCGATAATGTCTATGCCCGTGTCTGTAATTTCAGCTACTATGGCGCAGGTTTTTGTTGTGCCCAGGTCCAGGCCGACAATTACATGTGCTTTTTTCGCCATCCTCAACTTACCTTTCCTCATTTACAGCAGGTCCATACCTGTTAAACTGCGTGTCATGTTCTGTATCCTTTCTTTAAACCAGACGGCATTATGGGCCCCAACACATTTTTTTTCTGTACGGTAATTTTAGAAGGATCGTTAAGGTCAATCAGCAGAAATCCCAGTTTCATGTTCCTCCTTTCCAGATCGGCCATAACAGTGCTCAGTCGTTTAAATTTATTTTCATAACTGTCAAAGCCGAGATGGATGCATAGTCCGCTGTCAGTAAAAAGAGAAAGTCCGAATATATCGTGGCCATGAATTTCCGAGATGTTCTTTATGGTCGGAAACTCTTTCGCGGTGGAAAGATAATGAAGTAGTTCGAGTGATTTTGTAAAAAGCGCAGAATCGTTGCTCTCCGAATAAGATATGTTAAGTACCGGGATATCGGCTTCGTCACTGTTTTCAAGCTTTTTAAAGGTTACCCCATCGAGATCCAAAAGGCTAAAGCCGTTTTCACTTTTAACCAAGGCCACCGCCGTTCTTTCCTGTACTTCAATAATCAAGCGGTTGGGAAACTCTTTCCCGATCAACACTTTTTTGACCCATGGATTTGCTTCGATCCTGCGGGCAATTGAATCTGGATTAATCGCCAGGAGACTTTGAGATGGCTTGATCGCAGCCAGTGAAAGGACTTCTTTTTCCGTTAGTTCTTTGCAGCCCCGGATAACAGTTTCTTTAATCTGAAAGGTGGGAGAGCTTATTATGAAATTATATAAAAAAATCATCACTGCTGCAGTTGTCGAAATAACTCCTATCAACATAGCTGTATGCAATATCTCTTGCATAAACTGCTTGGAACGTCTTTTCAGCCTGTATTTCCGTGTTTCCAGCTTTGATTTAAAGGGATTTTTCATCCGTTTTCCCCGATTATTTCGACCTCTGTTTCCAGGATAATGCCGCGTTCCGCCTTAACCTTTTTCTTAACCATTTCGATCAGCGCGATAATGTCGCTCGCCTTTGCCTGTCCCAAGTTGACAATGAAGTTCCCGTGTTTTTCTGATATTTTTGCGCCGCCTATCTGATAGCCCTTAAGTCCCATTTCATCAATGATTTGACCGGCCGGAGCACTTCCCTTAGGGTTTTTGAATATGGACCCTGAGTTACGAAATTCAAGAGGGTGCTTATTTTTCCGCATTCCAAGAATCTCATTAATCCTTCCCTGAATTTTTTCCTTTATCCCCTTCGTCAGGAGGAATGATGCACCCGTAATAATCTTACCTTCCGGCAGAGCAAGATTCCTGTATTCAAATTTCAGGGAGTTTTTTTTTACATCCCGGATATTTCCCTTTTTATCCATCAATTCGATTTTATCAACGACATCCTTAATCTCGCTGCCGTAAGCGCCAGCATTCATTTTAACCGCCCCTCCCACGCTGCCGGGGATGCCGGCGCAAAATTCCATGCCCGTTAGAGATTCTTCCGCAGCCAGGCGAACTATCTCGGAAAGCGTAGCGCCCGCACCAGTGCGGATTGATGCCCATTCAGTGTTTCTTTTATTCAAAACTATGCTGTTAAGACCTTTCATGGAAATTATGACACCCCTGTAACCGCCGTCCCTCACGATTAAATTTGTTCCGTTTCCCACGGGAATAAACGGAGTTTTTAAATGCCTGAGATAGGTGATAATCCGTCCCAGTTCTTTCGCGTTTTCCGGAGAAATCAAAGCATCGGTCGGCCCGCCGACCCCGATTGATGTATGGCGGGACATTGGCTCATCGATCAACACCATACCGGAAACAACATCTTTTAGCTTTTCCCGGAGTGAGTTATCTTTCAGCATATGCCTCCCCGGCGTATTCACTTTTGCGAGGCCTGTTTCAAAAATTCCTCGCCGATCTTCCATACATTCCCCGCCCCCTGTGTTATGATTACGTCTGTCGGCTTTGCGATCGAAAGAAGGTGACCAACAATATCCTCAAAAGTACGTATATAGATGACATTGTTGTGACCGCGATTGCGTATCCCATCACAGAGTTTTTCAGCATTTACGCCGTTTATAGGGGCCTCACTTGCCGCGTAGATGTCGGTCACGATAAGCTCATCTGCGTTAGGGAAAGCTGTAAGAAATTCATTAAAGAGAGCCTTTGTCCGAGTATAGCGATGGGGCTGGAACACGACGATAATTTTTTCCTTCCATACCTGCTTTGCGGCTTTCAGCGTTTCACTGATTTCGGTTGGATGATGACCGTAATCATCTACGATGGTAATCCCGTTGATACTGCCCTTGACCTCCAGCCTCCGCTGAACACCGCTAAAAATCTTCAGGCCTTCAATGATAGTCGGATAATCCATGTCTAATTCCCGGGCGACTGCGATTGCTGCGAGGGAATTATAAACATTGAAAAGGCCCGGCACGTGAAGCGTCACAGATCCGAGGGGCTTCTCTTTATAGTGCGCTGTATAACTCGAAGAAGGTCCGGAGAATGATATAGCACTCGCCGTGTAGTCCGCGGGAGCGTGAAGGCCGTATGTAACGGTTTTTCTCTTTATGTTTGGAAGGATCGCTTTAGCGTTTTCATCGTCAAGGCAGATTATCGTGGAACCATAAAAGGGAACGATGTTTGCGAACTGCAGGAAGGCATCTTTGATGTCTTCAATATCCCTGTAATAGTCGAGGTGTTCAAGGTCGATATTTGTAATCACGGCCAGGGACGGCGACAGCTTAAGAAATGAGCCGTCGCTTTCATCGGCCTCGGCCACAATGACTTCCCCGTCTCCCAGTTTTGCGTTGCTGCCGATGCTTGCCAGCTTTCCCCCGATCACCATGGTGGGATCGAGCCCTCCGGATGCAAGGACCGTTGCCACCATCGAGGTTGTCGTTGTTTTGCCGTGGCTTCCCGACACAGCGATGGAGAACTTCATTTTCAGCAGCTCCGCCAGCATTTCGGCACGAGGTATTACAGGGATGTTCCTTCTGTGTGCCTCCAATACTTCCGGGTTGTCGGTTTTGACCGCTGTTGAAGTGACTACCACATCTGTGTCACCGAGATTGGAGGCTTGGTGGCCTGTATAAATTCTTGCACCGAGTGAAGCAAGTCTCTGCGTGAGATCTGACTGGCTCAGGTCTGATCCGCTGATCGTATAACCCAGGTTGAGAAGTACCTCCGCTATCCCACTCATGCCGATGCCGCCTATTCCGACAAAGTGGATGCGTTTAATCTTTCTGCGCATCGTATCTTTTCTGATGCCGTTCTTCATTCCCTCACCTGATACAACCTGGCCTTACTTTATAATGTCTGCATATATGATATTTTACTGTATATAGTATATTAAATTTCCCTATATACCATATCTTGTATTAAATCCACCAAAATTTGCAAATTTTTTATGTTACCATCCCTACACAAATATTCACGATGTCAGCAGCTGCTTTTTTATTGCCGAGGCTTGCCGATTTTATCTCCATCTCTCTTATAATTTCCGGATGGCTGTAAAAATGATGGACAACCTCGGCCAGTTTTTTGCTGTCGAGGTCCGCTTCACGTATTAGTACGGCGGCCCCCGCTTTTACCAATGCCTCAGCGTTCTTTGTCTGGTGATCATTAGCTGCATAGGGAAAAGGGATCAAGATGGACGCCTTTCCACAGGCAGTGACCTCGGCTATAGATGTAGCGCCTGCCCGACAAATGAGTAAATCGGAGTACCCGTAAGCTTGCGCCATATCCGTGATAAACGGCAGGACCTCTGCATCAAACCCTTTTGATTGATAAGTCTCAGAAACAATTTTCAGGTCGACACCGCCTGTCTGATGGATAATCTTCAAATTGATTTTTATCCCTTCGAGGTAGGGAAGGGCATCCAAGACTGTCATATTTATGGCGTGGGCACCCTGGCTCCCGCCGAATATTAACAAAGTAAACTTACCCATGCCCCTCTTCGATTCGTGCCCTCCCTTAAAGAAGGCTGCTCTGACAGGGTTTCCGGAGACAGTGGTCTTTGTCCCCGCGAACCACTCCTTTGTTTCAGAGAAGGTTATAAATATCTTGTCGACAAACTTTCCGAGTATCCTGTTGGTAATGCCCGGCAGGGCGTTTTGTTCTGCAACGGCTGTTTTGATGCCCATAAAGTGTGCTGCCATAACTACCGGACCAGAAGAATAACCTCCCACTCCAATTACGATGTCTGGACGAAACTCACGAATCAGCCTGTATGACCGCATCAAACTTCTAGGAATCTTCCATAAGGCACTGATGGCTTTTATCATGCCCTTTCCTTTAATTCCTTCCACATCAAGTGTGGCTAGATTAAAACCCAAATCTCCGAGTATCCTTTTTTCCAGTCCCCTCTCTGTTCCTATGAAAAGGATGTTGTTATTTTGATCCCTTTTTAAGAATTCCTCCGCGATAGCAATTCCAGGAAAAAGATGCCCTCCCGTTCCTCCACCAGCTATTATAACTTTCATACCCTGTCCCTATTTCCGTTTATTTTTCATAGGAGGATATATTCAGCAGTATGCCCACTGCCGTAAGGGACATGATCAACGATGTACCGCCGTAGCTGACAAGCGGGAGTGCCAGACCCTTGAGTGGTATCAAGCCCATAACACCAGCAATATTGATGAATGCTTCTAGGGCGATCAGCATCGTCAATCCCGAGGCCAGGAGCGTGCTGAAAAGATCAGGGGCCCTGAAAGAAACCATAAACCCTCTTACTATCAGAATGGCAAAGAGGAAAATGACGATGAGCACACCGATGAACCCACTCTCTTCGGCAATGATCGACAGTATAAAGTCTGTATGCGGTTCAGGAAGATAAAAAAGTTTTTGCATGCCATCTCCTATTCCCACACCAAATGTGCCACCTGAGCCGAAGGAGATAAGGGATTGAATGATGTGATATCCTGAATACTGAGGATCCTTCCAGGGATCA
This sequence comes from Syntrophales bacterium, assembly GCA_035625045.1. Lineage (GTDB taxonomy): Bacteria > Desulfobacterota > Syntrophia > Syntrophales > UBA2185 > DATKLL01. The sequence goes on from DASPQI010000017.1 coordinate 5,436, forward strand.
AGGAAACTCATCAGCCTTGCCAAACGATAGCTCTTATGTAAGAGGAGCCAGATGCCGACAGGAACAAATAGAGCCATGATGCCCGCAAGATGCAGTAATCTGCATCCGGACATATAGAACATCAGCATCATGATGACGGTTATGATGACAGTTGTCCCGAAATCCGGCTCCAAAATAATAAGGCCGACAATAAACAATGTGACTGTCAGGGGAACCAGCACCGCATGCTTAAATTCTGTTATGTGGCTATTTTTTTTGGTTAAGAAATACGCGAGAAAAAGTATGACTGAGACCTTGACAACTTCGGTGACCTGGAATGAAAAAAACCCAAGTTTAAGCCATCTGGTAGCGCCTCCGGCCCGGATTCCGACATGTGGTATAAGGAGAAGGGTAAGAAGAAACACTGATAAAATAATGCCGGGATATGCGAATTTTTTCAACAGATCATAGGGAATCTTCGTCATCAAGACCATAATACCCAGTCCAAGAAGCACGAAGAATATCTGTTTTTTAAGAAAGTACTGCCCGTCGTTAAACCGCTTCATGGCAATGATGGAGCTTGAGCTATAGATCATTACGGTGCCTATGGTGACAAGGATCAATGTCACGAGGAGGATGATAATATCCAACCTTTTCTCTGCCGGTGGCTGTTTGAAGAAATTAGAGATTTTTGACCGCATCTTTAAAGAACCTTCCCCGTTCTTTATAGTCTGAAAACTCATCAAAGCTTGCGCACCCGGGAGAAAGCAGTACAACAT
>DASPQI010000018.1:0-13597 GCA_035625045.1 Syntrophales bacterium
CTGCCCCATGGCATTTCCATGAGCGTGGTGCCGATATTTTTGGAGGCTGGTAAGAAGGTTGTAGATTTGAGTGCGGATTTTAGATTGCGTGATGTTACCGTTTATGAGCAGTGGTATAGCAGGCATGCCGCGCCTGATTTCATCAAAGAGGCTGTTTATGGTATACCGGAGTTATACCGGGATTACATTTCTAATGCGAGGCTAGTCGCCAATCCAGGTTGTTATCCAACTAGTGTCATTCTCGGCCTTGCCCCTTTATTGAAGGCAGGGTGGATTGACGATGCCTCCATCATCGTTGATGCAAAATCAGGCGTCAGCGGCGCGGGGAGAGAACCGCAGGTTGGCATGCTTTTCTGTGAGGTTGATGAGGGATTCAAGGCTTATAAGGTCGGTAAGCACAGGCACACGCCGGAGATGGAACAGGAGATCGGTATTCTTGCCGGGCACGATGTCAGGATTTCATTCACACCCCATCTCTTGCCCATAAGCAGGGGGATACTCAGTACTATTTACGCGACTCTTGGGAAAGATTTAACTGACGTGGATCTGATTGAACTCTACAATGAATTTTATGAAGGCAAAAAATTTGTACGTATTTACAAATCAGGGATGTTTCCCGATATTTCTTCTGTCCGCGGTTCGAATTACTGTGATATCGGCTTGACTATTGACCGGAGAACAAAAAGAGTTATTATAATATGTACTATCGATAATCTCATCAAGGGCGCATCTGGCCAGGCCTTACAGAATATGAATCTCATGTGTGGAATCAGCGAAGATACCGGACTGAATATGATATCACTTTTCCCTTAAACCTGGGACTTACACCTGTAGAAGAGGTATTTGATGTCCATAAAACTATATAACGCGCTGACGAAGAAGAAAGAAGTTTTCAAACCCCTCATTGAGGGGAAGGTAGGCATTTACGTGTGTGGTATCACTGCATACGACATTTGCCACGTAGGTCATGCTCGGTCAGCCATGGTATTTGATGTCATTACTCGGTATTTTCTGTATCGTGGTTATAATGTTACATATGTGAAAAATTTCACGGATGTGGATGACAAGATCATCGCGAAGGCCAACTCGGAAGGGAAAACTATTTCAGAGATATCTGAAAGATATATCAGAGAACATGACGAAGATATGGATGCACTTCGCATAGCCAAGCCAACAGTTGCACCCAGGGCCACAGAATACATTGACGATATGATAAACTTGATCAAAGACCTGCTTGATAAATGCCTGGCCTATGAAGTTGACGGCGATGTATATTTCGCGGTGGAAAAGTTTAAGGGATACGGGAAACTTTCGGGTAGGAGCCTGGATGACATGATGGCCGGCGCACGTGTGGATGTAAGTGAGAAAAAAAGGTATCCCCTCGATTTTGCCCTTTGGAAGGCTAGTAAAGAAGGTGAACCGTGGTGGGAGAGTCCCTGGGGAAGAGGAAGACCGGGATGGCACATTGAGTGTTCCGCCATGAGCCAGCGTATCCTGGGGGAGACCTTTGACATCCATGGCGGCGGAGAGGATTTAGTCTTCCCGCATCATGAAAACGAGATTGCGCAATCAGAAGGTGCGACTGGAAGGCCTCTGGCTAATTATTGGATATACAATGGATTTGTAAAGGTGGAAAGCGAAAAGATGTCAAAGTCGCTCGGCAATTTTTTTACTGTTAAAGATATATTGAAGAATTACCATCCGGAGGTAATAAGGCTCTTTATGCTTCAGAGCCACTATAAAAGCCCTGTGGACTTTTCAGAAGATTCTCTTTCTGAAGCAAGAATGGGAATGGATCGGTTTTATGCAACCCTAAGAGCTATCAAAGAGGCATTGAAAGACCGTGTTGCTTTATCCGGCATTACGGCAGACGGAATTTCCGTAAGTAACCGGGATATCTTTAACAGAGTTGTGTTGCTTACGGATAAATTTAAAGAAGCCATGGATGATGATTTTAACACACCGAGGGCCATTGGATACATCTTCGATACCGTAAGACATGTAAACGGTTATATAGCGGACGAAAAGTCTTCCATTTCCCCTGAGATGTGCTTTGTCTTGGACGCAGCTAAAAGAGTAATTAGAGAGGTAGGAGGTGTTTTAGGCTTGTTCCTTGATGATCCCGATGAATATTTTTTACAGGATCGGAACAGGGAAGCAGAGAAACGGGGGCTGGATGTGAAGGAGATTGAGCGTCTTATTGAAGAAAGGCAGGCCGCAAGGTTGGCCAAAGACTGGAAGAAGGCAGATGAGATCAGGTGTATCCTTGCAGATAAGAAAATAACTGTCAAGGATACTAATGCCGCCACTATCTGGAAGATAGAGTGAGAGATCTAGTGTAGTGGTCTTCTATGCTTAAAATAAATATTAAGGCAGTCAATGAGCATTAATCAACCAAGTTTCCGCGCAGTACCGTAACAGCCTGTCCAGCAAGGAATACGCGATCCTTGGCAAGGCGAACCCTGACGATGCCTCCTCTTGATGAGGCCTGATAACCAACCATTTTATTCTTACCTAGCTTAGCTCCCCAGTATGGACCTAGGCAGCAGTGCGCTGAACCTGTGACAGGGTCTTCATTGACCCCAACCTGGGGTGCAAAGAATCGGGAAACGAAATCATATTCTCTGGAACTGGAAGGGCTTGTGACTATTATACCCCGTATCGGTATCGTAGCAAGAAGTTCAAAATTGGGGTTAATCTGGCGAAGAATTTTCTCCGAATCAACCTCCACGAGGTAATCGAAACGATTTTTCCCTGCATACTTGAAGTTGATTCCCAGTGCCCTTGAAAGATCGTCCGGCGGGGATACGGCAGCCTCAGGTTCGCTGGGGAAATCCATTTCGATCCATCCGTCTTTAAATTCAGCAGTCAGAAGTCCGCTTTTAGTGAAAAACCGCGCCTGGTCTTTCAGTTTGATATGCCCAACTTCCCAGAGGGCATGGGCGCTGGCAAGGGTTGCGTGTCCGCAAAGTTCCACCTCAACAGACGGCGTGAACCAGCGGAGATTAAAGCCGTCATTTTTTTTCTCAAGAAATGCAGTCTCAGAAAGGTTCATCTCCTCCGCCACGTCCTGCATCCATGAATCATTGCGATGTCGTGACAAGACACAGACAGCTGCCGGATTTCCTTTGAAGGGTTCATCTGTGAATGCATCAATCTGAATGATCATCTCACTCATAGTTTTCTACTTCCTTATAATAGATATTCATGCAAAAGGGTCAGTATGTTTTGGGACCCATTCAGGTTATTAATGACGTTCTCTTACAAAAAACCGCCATATTATAAGAATCCGCTCTACTAGTATGGCGACAATTATCCGTGGCACCCATAACCAGAATGGACTGAGACCCAGCGATAGAAAAAGGCTGGGATCTTCCACCAGAGCATGATTGATGCCAATGGAGAGATGCAACTCCTCCAGTTCTTCTTTTGACAAATGCCCTGCTTTTACTTCTTCCACAATAACTGCGCCGCCATATGCCAGCCCGAAAATAACAGCGGTAAGCCAGAGGAACCCCACCTTATTATTTAGGCCCATAATTTTCAAAATAGGTTTAAGCAGTTTGACCATAGGGGTGATCAGGTTAAACGTCTTCAGAATTTCCAGCGAGGTCAGGATGCACATTACAATGACAAATATCTTGATGCTGAGGCTTAGAGTGGTCGATCCCCACTCCTTCGTTGCCTCAATAAAGGGCTGGTGAGTCTCTAGTGAGTAGCCTTCAGTTGCCATTACGGTTGTGCTTATATCAAAGAACGGTGCTACTGCAATTACGGTGAACATTGCGGCAGCCAGGCGAAAAAGTGTAGCCTTAACAGGATGAATTCCTGATTTTGCCTGGACAACGCCTTCCTGAATCAAATTATGGGCGATAAGAAGAAAAATAGCCATTAGCGTCATTTGGTCCCGGGAGAACGGAAGTACCGCCATTGCCGCAATTCCACCGTAGATATTTGTCAGCATACCAATAAGGAGAGGCAGGGCGGCCACGGCGGGCAGGCTGAGAAGACTCATGACAGGCTGAAGGAGAAAATCAACACTACTTAACCAGCCGCTCCAGGCGATTAGTGCCGTGACAATGGAAACAGGGATGAGGATCTCCATTATCCAGACAAAACCGTCCAATCCTTTACGAAGACCGGATTTCAGACCTTCTTTAAGTTTACTTCTGTACAGCTCCATGATTGTTTAAATCTCTTAGTAACAATCAGGTTAATCCCAGCAATTTAAATATTCTCTCAAATCGCATCTCCCAGGAATGCTCACGAATTGCGCGCTCAAATCCCTTCCTTCTGATCTCATCGGCCTTTTCTGGGTTTGATAAGAGAAAACGGATTCTTTCAACCAGTTCATCAAAGTCTTTATAGGTTACAATCTCGGATCCCAGTTTATAAAACTTATCCAGCTCAGGATGGTATTCCGTGACATAAAGACCTCCGCTCATGGGAATCTCAAAGTCTCTCCCTTTAAGGCAATAAAGGCTGGTGTGGCCAATGACGCCTCCGAAACCCAGGTTAATCCTGCTTTTAGAGTACATGCGCACCATGTCCTCCGTTGTCAAAGGGCCATTGGGCCAGCCATACCCGTAGGCTTCAACAGGAATGCCGAGAGATTTAAGACGTTCTATTATTTCAGATCGATTTCCATAGCATTGACCGATAAAGGACACGTCGATAGTTTTTTCAATATTGTGTGGCCTATGAATTTCAGGGTTTGCCCCCTCAGGAAGATAGAGGGGAATTGCACCCTCGACGCAATATTTTTTGACGGCATCCTCGGTACTCGTCCAGCAGATGTCGAAGTAGCGGCAAATATCTCTGGAGCCCATGGCCTGCCCGTGCCTGAGCTTACCTACAAAATGTTCCTTGTCGTTGAGCGCAAGATTGACCAGCGGGATTCCCAAGCTTCTTAAGGCCAGAACAGTTTCCGGTGATACAAGTTCCCCGGAAAGATAGGTAAAGACAACATCTGCGGAGTCCTGTTTCATCCATTGCTCCATCTTCTTTATCAGGGCTCTGTTCATTGCCGCTTTTGTTGATTTATGCCAGTTTTTATTCTGGTGGTTAAAGTCCTCAAACCAATCATAATGCCGGACCTGACCAAATTTTTCAAGAGATGGTTTTAAAGATTCATTTTCCCAGTTGTAATGGTGATAGATGGCGATAATTTTTAATGCCCCTTTTTCTTTGGAGCGCATGGAGTGGAACCTATTTTTCATAACGTGCCGGATGGCCTTATCATCAGGAATAGAGAGCTTGGCTGAGGCGAATCTAGCGTCATAATAGTCCTTCTCTCTCTTCAGTCTCAGATCATTTTTCCAGATTCGAAATTGCCGCCGGTATTTTTTAAACGGGTCGTTCATCGTGATGGGATGTTGGTATTAAAGTTGGTCAATATTATGGTTGTGTTTTTCTGATGGTATAGAGTCTTGCTCCATTCGACTTATCTACCCGGTCATTCATCATGTTGAGTACATGTCCGGCATCGATTGCAGGTATTGAGAATCTCTTTGCCAAATCAACACAGACAGGGAGTGATCCGATACCTGCCCCAACAAGGCATAGGTTAGTATCCGGCGGTATCTGTTGTAAAATCTTCTCTTTTATAGAGCCCCAGCGCGTTGCAACGTATTCGGCTGGAATTTCTATGAAGTAAATAACAGGGTAACTCGATAACCGGCTGAACCAGCTCGTACAAGAAACTCTGTTAAATTCTGAGTTAAGGATACAAACTTTTTTACCATCTACGATACGAATGAAATCTTCAGAGGTAAGGTAAGCATAAACCACATAGAAAGGTATATAGTTATCGGCCGTCAGCTCGATTCTGTTGTCAAAGAGAAGCTTCATAAATGTGGAAGCGGATGATTCATCTTTTGACCTGCTGAGCAGGTTGAAGAATCCCCTTTTCTTGCGAGTAATATTTCCGGGGAAAATGAGGGGGGCTATCTTTCCGCATGCAGCCAGGATTCTTAACGCTTCAACATGTGCAGGCATTGCCTCACTGATTGCATCGACAGATTCGGCTTGGCGATACAGCCCGTTACAATGAAGGTCGTAGTTATAAAATGCATATTCTCCATCTGCAAAGCGGACAATTGGTACCTCCTTCCGTTCCGATATACCTCTGGCAATTGACTGGTGCAATATCTTTATATAGTCATTGCCTACATGTATGTCCCGGTGAAACAGACAAATCTCTTCATCAGCCATTTTAGGTTCATGCATTGCCAGGACAGTTGTATTATCGATATCATTCAGAACTAATCTTTTGAAATAGAACTGACTATTCTGGATCAAATTGTTTATATAATCTGGTTTTATATTCATGAGTTATCAATTATTATTTAAGAGTAAATTTTTATTTTTATTTTATTATAACAGTAAAACTATGCTCTGGAAAAAATCTGAAAATTGTTCTGACCAACAGCATTAATTATGGTGCTTCTATCTTCAACATGGTGGTTATGATTACTTATGTCGCTATTTCTTTTTTCCCTTTTTAATATTACCATAACCTCTCGAAATCTTCTTTATGATAAGTCTTTTGAATGTCATCGAAATAAGTTTTGGAAGTATTGGCCATAAAGTGATTTACCTTACCCTTATTGAATCTTCGATAGGCGAATGCAACAGGTGTAAGTACAGCAAAAAAAATGATCGACAAAAGCACTTTCGAATTAATATTTCCTAGATATTGAGCGAATTTCATCCAGTATTTTGCAATCCAAGTTGTTATCCTGGATTCAAATGCATTTCCCAGAATAAGGATACAGGCAAACCATAGCAGCCATCGTGCACCGAATAACAGGTAACAGATCAATAGCGCCAGAGAAAGGACACTAATCGTTTTAAATACGGCAATTCTGTCCAAGTGATGTCCTCAAAAAAGAGTATAAATGAAGGGGGCGATGGCCGAGCCGCCTGTAAATACTAGAATACCAATTAATAATAACATAAGTATCATAGGCAACAGCCACCATTTTTTTCTTTCTCTTAGAAAGAGCCACAAGTCTTTTAGAAATTCCATTTTTATGTAACCTCAGTTATTAAAATTCAATTACTGCTTATTTATTAGTATTGACTTAGAATTTGCGTTTAAGAAAAAGTACAACAGAAATTAAAATCGTTCCTATGGTATATAGTTATCATATATGCCAGTCCTGCGAAAAAAACAAGGATGCAAGAAGAAATGTATCTTGACAGCAAGCAACACTTCGACGGTTATTTTTTCACGAAATATATTTTACTCTAATACATAGTCCTTGCGCCAGTCTTTCTCCTCCTGCCAGTTGGGCTGTTCGTTCTTTACGAATAGATAGTCACCTATTACAAGGCAGTCTATGTCTGTTCTCATGAAACACTTGTATGCGTCTTCAGGGGTGCAGACGATAGGCTCTCCTCTCACATTAAAGCTTGTATTGACAATTACACTATAACCTGTTTGCTTTTTAAATGCTTCTATGAGCTTGTAGTAGCGGGAATTTGTCTCCTGATGGACGGTCTGCAGCCTTGCTGAATAGTCCAAATGCGTGATGGCAGGTACGTCTGAGCGAAGGGTGTAGAGTTTTTCTCTTATAGGCAGACTATGGTAGTTTTCCGGCAGTTCATATTTTCTGCCAGCTGTTACTTCGGCTATAAGGAGCATATACGGTGATGGTCTATCGATGTCAAAATAATCCTGAGTATCATTGTAGAGAACTGAAGGAGCAAATGGCCTGAAGCTTTCCCGGAATTTAATCTTTACGTTCAAACGCTTTTGCATATCCTTGTTTCTGGCATCTCCCAGGATGCTTCTATTTCCCAATGCCCTTGGCCCAAATTCCATTCTCCCCTGAAACCATCCGATCGCCTTCCCTCGTGAAAGCATGTCTGCAACAGTCTCGCATAATGCATTAAAGTCTGTGTAGTAGTGGTATGGGGCGCTGTACCGCCGGGCCATCAGTTTGATGTCCAAGTCATCGAATTCAGGTCCCAAAAAAGAGCCGTGCATGCTGTCAGAATGGCCGCCGACTTTTCTCTCCTGGCCGAAGTACATATGGTAGACCGCGTAGGCAGCACCAAGGGCGCCACCCGCATCTCCGGCCGCAGGCTGGATCCAGATATCTTCAAAAATGCCTTCCCGTAAAAGTTTGCCGTTGGCGACGCAGTTTAAAGCCACTCCCCCAGACAGACAGAGTGTTTTTGCCCCTGTAAGCTTCTTGGCTGTCATGCTCATTTTCATGACGATGTTCTCAGTTATTTGCTGGGCGGCCAAGGCCAGGTTCGCATGATACTGTTCTATATTTGTTTCCGGCATCCGGCGGGGGAATCCAAATAACTGCTCCCATTTTTCATCTTTCACCATGCTCAATCCTGTCGTATAATCGAAAAAATCCTGATTCAGCCAGATTGAACCGTCCTCCTTCACATTGGCAATGCATTCGAAGATGCTGTCTCTGAACTTCTTTACCTGATCTGACGAGGGATCGCCGTAGGGTGAAAGACCCATTAGCTTGTACTCTCCTGAATTGACCCTGAAACCTAGATAATAAGTAAAGGCGGAGTACAGAAGGCCGACAGAATGGGGGAATTTCATTTCCTTCAAAGTGGTAATATCCCTGTCTTTGCCGAATCCAATGGAAGCAGTTGCCCATTCGCCAACACCGTCTATCGTCAGAATTGCTGATTCCTGATAAGGCGACGGGAAAAATGCGCTGGCGGCGTGCGCTAAATGGTGATCAGTGAATAGCAATTTTGTTTTGGCCCGGCTCCACTCCCCGATTTTTGACAGCTCGTCCCTGATGAGTTTTTTTAAGAACATCTTTTCTTTTATCCATACAGGCATAGCAGAGAGAAACGACTTTAATCCCCTAGGAGCGTATATGTAGTACGTTTCTAGCAGTCTTTCGAACTTCAGGAGGGGCTTGTCATAAAAGACAATTGCATCCAATTCATCAAGCGCAACCCCATCACACTTAAGGCAAAAATTGACAGCATTTATCGGGAAGGAAGAATCATGTTTTTTACGGGTGAAACGTTCTTCCTGGGCAGCGGCGATTATTTCACCGTTTTGCAGCAGGGCCGCCGCAGAATCATGATAGAATGCAGATATACCTAGGATGTTCATATTTTTAGGAATAAATCACTTCCTTTGCCATCCGGACAAAACCAGACTATAGCGGGTCCATTCATTGATAAGGATTTCTGTTAGAAAAAAATGGAACCGATGCAAATGATCAGCCTTTCGATTATGGGAATATTTTTCATCTTACAAAAAATTCTTTTTTGTACTATAAAAAAAGAAATGTCTTTTAAAATTACTGAATTAAAACCAACTAAGTATTTTTATCAGCATAGAAATTAAAAATCAATAGCTTAAAAGGATATAGATAGAGATTAAAATTCGGGTGATTCAATCTTTACTTGATAAAGGCTCAATATAATGAATGAAAGATTTCAAAATATTATATTACTGTTCGTTTCTGTTACGGTTTGTCTGTATGTATCGGAATATTTCTTGGGGTTTTATATAACAAAATCTATTCTTCATTTTCCTGTGCCTCCTTATGCCGAGCAGAAACATGTTACAGTAGATTATCAAGTTGACTATCACTACAATAATTTTTCTCTGCGAGGCCCTGATTTGGATCTTGCGCAGGAATACGATGGGGTTTTTTTAGGAGACTCTTTTTTCTTTGGTCAGGGGATAAATGAGGGGGGTACTTTTTTGGACATTCTTCAGCAAAAAGGTTACAAGGTACTGAATGCTTCAGAAATTGCAACAAACCCCATCGACTATTTTCATAAATTGCGCATTCTTCAAAGTCATCACCTGAAAACAAAGAAGGTTGTAGTTGAACTTTGTATGGGGAATGATTTTCAGGACATAGGTGACAGAAAAATTGATGATGCTTTAAGCTATGTTTATCGCCCGGAATTTTTACGTTACGACGGTTTCAGTTTTTTAAAATTGGAGCGGTTACGATACCAGATCCGCAAAAAATGGATCCAATTCAATGACTGGGCTGAAAGTCGATATTCCGGATTATCTTACTCGGAGACAGTGGTCGTACATGATTTTGAACTTAGGAAGAAATTTTATTCCGACTGGATCCAATTTTTTTCCGACAATCGGACTGATATCATGAAAGTTATGCAAGGCTATGATCAGAAGCCGTTTACAGATGTAAGCATGACGGAAGATGAATATCTGCAAAAACTCCAGCTGAACGATGATTCGTTGAAAAATACACTGAAGATTTTAAACACTTTTTGTAAAATTTCCAGTCCAACTCCTGTTTATCTTGTGCTGATACCTGATCCCTATTATGTATACGGATTTCGATCCGTTAAATATGAAGAATATTTGCACAGACTGACTAAAGGACTTGATCCCTCGGTTACGGTGATCGACCTGCATGGTCTAACAACAAGAGAAATGCATTACCCCCATGACGGTCACTGGAATTTAAAAGGTCATAAATTTGTGGCAGACATCATAGCACGCCGCGTCTTAGTTCACGATTAATAATTTGGTACCTGATTAATTTTTCATGGGCTTTTGTCTTATCTTTCAAGAGAGGCATGGTAAGCCTCAGCATGGCAATGCGCCAATGAGCCTTCAGCAAGTCGGCCCGCCTGATGCGTTTAACGGTATCTGGAAGATAATGTTTACGATAAAATAAATATTCCGCCCTGACTTTTTTCGCCCACTTCTCTGCTGAGGTGGATTGGCGCTCACTCTGCCCTCCGAGATGGATGACGACAGCTTCTTCTATATAACCAATTTCGTAACCGAGCTTCCTTATCCTGAAGCACAGATCTTCGTCCTCTCCGTAGAGGAAAAAATCCTCGTCAAAACCTCCAACCTCTTTTATTATATCTGCATGAGCGATCATGCTTGAGCCTTGAACGCATGCAATAGAACCTCTGAATTCGATCATTTCACCTGATGTATATTTCTGGCCAGGATATCTATACGAGACTGATTCATGCAGTGTGTTGTCAGGGTAAATTAATTTCGTACCAGCAAGACCTATATGTGGACTAGCGTCCATAAATAATATAGCTTTTTTGAACGCACCCGGCAGTATCTGGGTATCCGGGTTGAGAAAAAAAACATAGCGTCCGGTACATAGTGATAGTACCTGGTTATTTGCTGCACCGAATCCCCTGTTCTCAGGGTTTACAATAAGATGTACAAAGGGAAAATTTTTCTGAACGTAATTTACACTTTCGTCCGACGATGCATTGTCAACAACAAATACTTCTTTAACTAAATCATCAGGTGCAGTGACCGAGCTGAGACACATTCCAATCAAGTCAGCTGTATTATAGGATACTATAATAATCGATAAATCCATTTTTCTGAATCCGGCAGCTTCAGTATTCTATATAATTTGCTGCAGTTAAAGCGGATAAATGGTTAACATCATTATCACTTATAGATAGAAGATTTCCGCAGTTTGCTGAGGAGAGCTTCAATTTCGCACCAAGAGTTCATCATAAATACTTTCGTATTTTTTTTTCACGGCCTCCCATGTATTAACTAGAGCAGTATGTCGGGCTGCCACACCCATTCTCAACCTTGTTTCTTTGTTTAGTAGGATACCAATTTTTTCACTAACACTATCAATATCAGTTCTTTCCTCAATGACAAATCCGTTTGCACCATCGACTACAAGGTCTTTTGCTCCTACATTGCCGCTCAAGATGACGGGCAATGAGGCAGCCATGGCTTCGATGACGACAATGCCAAATGTGTCAAATTTCGAGAGTATGGAAAATATATCGCTTGCCAAGTATATTCGATCGAGTTTTTCTCTATGCACACCCGCGAAAATAACATCACCGCCGATTCCCATGTTTCTGGCCATCCGCATGTAGCCCTTTTCATCTCCCCTACCTACGACTAGTAATTTTATTTTTTCGGCATGATACTTTGTTTTTGCCCTCGCCATGGAGGCTAAAACTTGATCAAGACCCTTAATATCAAAGTTCATGGACACGAAGAGAATGACAATGTCTTCGGGGTCGATTTTTAAGAGACTCCTGATTTCACGACGGCATTGCTCACGGTCAAGCTCGGTAAATTTTGATACGTCAACGCCTGGATGAATAACCTTGATTCTCTCCGGATCAACGTCGTAATATTTTAGAAATACCTTTTTCACCAGGCTTGACACGGATATGAATCTCTGGCACCTTGGGTTCCTGACCAGCTTTCTTTCCACCCATGCCGTGGCATGATCATTGAGCCCCATATGTTTATTCCGGACTTCGTGAATCCAGAATTCATGGGGAACACCGTGCATTGTATAAATGTCTGCATCGAAGATCCTGTCATGGGTATGAATAAGATCAAAATTCATTTTCGCCATTTTGTCTCTTACGAAGCAGGCGAAACTAAGAGTTGTCAGGAATCTGGGAAAGGTGATAATGGGGATCTTGTAGAAAGTCAGACGGTCTGAATTTGTTACCCATTTGTTAGCGAAGACACTAATATCATAATGTGGATTATTGGCTATCTGTCCGGTGAGTTCTGAAACAAAATGTTCCGCTCCGCCAACAAAACCATACTTTGGAATAGAAACGGCTATTTTGAGACTATTATGCGCCATCTATCCGACAGGTGAACCTCTTTGCCCCGATAATGTTTGGTTATCAACCACCTCAGACTGACCATCAATGTCCTGTTTCTTGTTGAGATGCCATAGAATGGCCATCATGGCCATTATAGTATAAAACACTATGGCAGGCGGTCCACTCATCGTGTTTTCAAACATTCCTTGAATGAACAAGGCTGTCAGAGCTACCATGAGGCAGAGGCTCCAGTGTCCGAAGAAGTCATCTTTGTTATTCTTGATGATATGTCTGCCCATGCGGAAAAATTCAAACAAAATATAAAAGAAAGATGCAAGACCGACTAGACCAAGACGCACTGCAATATCAACAACAAGGTTGTGGGGTGCTTTCATAGGTTCGGGTTGCCTGTATTTTATCGGAACCTTCTCATTATATTTATTCAGCAAGTTGTCATCAGCGTACGTCTGCATTCCAAAACCGATGCCTGTCAGGGGATAATCCTTTACCATTTCACCAAAACAATACCAGGCATTTATTCGATCATCCATTATATGAATTCTCTCAATGATGGCAGGAGGAGTCAATATGTTTCTCACTGGCATTAAAACAATAAATATAGCAAGAAAGAGAAAAATAACAGTAATGGTCTTCTTATTCTTTGGGAATGATAAAAGCAGAGACACAAACATGGCCAAAATGGAACCCCTTGTCTGTGTAGCGAGTGTTGCTATAGCCGTTATGCAGAAACAAATGGCCAATAAGATTTTTCGATGACCTATTTCTTCTCTTGTAAACTGGTAAAGGCAAAGAAGCATCGCGAATAATGTGGAAATGCCGATGATATTGGATGCGATCTCGCCCATGAGCAATCCTAACTTGGTAAATGGAGAGGGTCCTAATATAGGGTGTCCTAATATAAGATAGTAATAAATCATAATCCAGACTGAAAAAATGACCGTTGAGATGATGATGGTCCATATGAGGATATGCAACCGTTTCTTCGTGTTAAAGAAGTTGAAAAGCAGGTAGA
>DASPQI010000019.1:0-2149 GCA_035625045.1 Syntrophales bacterium
GGCAGGCTATTGACCCAATTGGAAAAGAAGTTTAACGCCATGACGTTTAAAAGCTTCCTCACTGTTTTGCTCCGACATCGACGAAAAGGGAGAAAGATTGTGCTCTTACTGGATAACGCAAAATATCATCATGCTGAGTTGCTTCGACCCTTCTTGAAGGACCATCGGGATGAACTCGCCTTGGAATTCCTCCCGGCATATAGCCCCGAGCTTAACCCCATTGAGAGGGTATGGAAATTGACTCGAAAACTATGCACGCATAATACCTATTTCGAAAAACTCGATGCGTTGATTGAAGCCGTATGGAAACAACACATGTTGTGGAAATATCCAAATGAGACGTTGCGTAGATTATGCTGCATTATCTAAGTCGCTCTATATAATTGAAAGCAATGAAACAAGTTAGTGTCTCCCAAGAAATTCTCTCGAAATATAGTGTTAAAATAATAAAAGGCGGTTCTGCATGTCTGTGTCGTTTTGGTACAGCCTTTACCATCATTGAATTCAAAATACAGTATCTTTCACTCTTAAAATGCAGGGGCTACCTTATTTACTTCAGGTGCTATTTTTAGTATCATTTTTATAATAGCCTGCGGAGCGCGGTTCCCATCGGAACAAGTAAGCTCCGGGAAGGACCTGTAACTGACCAGGAGGTGAAAGAAAATGAAATTAAGTTCACGAAATGTCTTAAAAGGAAAGGTGAAGAAGGTCAATCACGGGGCGGTCAACTCGGAAGTGGTTGTCGGGTTGCCCAATGCCGTAGAGATTGTTTCCGTCGTCACGAAGGCTGCTGTCGAGAATCTCAGCCTTGAAGAGGGTAAGGAGGTTTATGCAGTGATCAATGCGACCGACGTGATTTTGGCTACGGATTATTGAGGATACGAGGTATCCGGGAAGGAATTGAACCGGGGATTCCGCTTACGGGGGTCAGTCTTACTTATTTCTTTGTTGCCTGCATCCCCTTCAGATGCTTACTGCCGTTTAATGTTTCAAATGGGAAATCAGATAGGAAAATAATCCGAAAGCAGTCGTTAGCATCCATATAATGCGGTGTATATTACAAACCATGATCGGTGATTAACAATCCTGTCCCTGACGGTCAGATAATTTTGTTCATTCATTATGCAGATGCGATATAATATTTTGGTAATATTTTCATGCGAAAAGGATTACGTAAGAGTATTTTAGGACTCATGGGAGTTTGTAAAGACGCCGAAAGGTTCGATCGTTAAGGGAAATATAGCGTCAACATAAAATATGATAATAGACAAAGGAGAAATCGATGAGAACAAAAGTGGGTTTGTGGATTGACCATAGGAAGGCTCTGATCGTGGCGGTTACGGACAAAGGGGAAGAAATCAGACTGATCATATCAAAGGTTGAAAAACAGCCCGGACGTTCCGGTGGTATGCGTTCTACGACTTCCTATGAAGCACAGCAAGTGCTGGCAGATGATAGCCGCGAGAGAAAGTTTACGGGACATCTCAACATTTACTACAATGCGGTCATTGCGTGTATCCGTGATGCAGAATCTATTCTGATATTGGGTCCTGGTGAGGCCAAGGGCGAGCTGAAGAAACGTCTCGAGAGAAACAAACTGGGTGGACGCATCGTCGGTATTGAAACTATTGACAGGATGACGGATCGTCAAATTGCAGCGAAAGTCCGACGGTACTTCAAAGAAAATAGGGATAAGAAGGAGACGTAGATTCCAAAACAACTTGACCCATTCGACTGCACCAAGCCTCATCTTTAAAGAAGGGATGAAAAAGCGCACTCCACCTCTGCATGAATAGGCGCGTTTAAACTCCTCCCAAACTTCGATGTTGTGTTAGAGGGGGCACCAACTTTTAAAAATCTCTATAAGAGACGAGGGCACAGTGATAAAACTCTTACTGATTTCACCTTCTCATGAGTTTCGTAAGAAACTAAAAGCTATTAAAATACCTCAATTAAGTCTACACATTCTGGCCTCGCTGACGGCAAATGATGTTGATATTACTGTCGTAGATGAAGAAATCAGAGAGATAGATTTTTCTTTGGGTTTCGACCTGGTTGGGATTTCTTGCATGACTGCAACGGCAAATAGAAGCTATGAACTATCCGATATGTATAGACAAAAAGGTTCCAAAGTCATTATCGGTGGAAT
>DASPQI010000020.1:0-5009 GCA_035625045.1 Syntrophales bacterium
CAAACTACCCGTTCATCCGTTCGAAGTTTCCAGGCCAACTGGCCGTAACCGACATCGACAGCGTAGACCTTTCTTGCCCCTTCCTGAAGAAGACAGTCTGTAAACCCGCCGGTGGAAGCTCCTACATCAAGGACAACCAAATCCCTGACATTGATATCTAACGCCCGGAGAGCACCTTTCAGTTTCAGTCCCCCCCTGCTGACGTATGGATTATCTTCTCCTTCAATTCTTACATCCGCATCCTGGGAAACCAGGGTGCCTGCTTTATCCATCCTGGTGTATCCCACGAGCACTACTCCTGACATAATTAGAGACCTAGCTCTCTCTCGGGTGGGACAGATATTCCTGTCGACCAGTAATTTATCCAGCCTAACTTTCTTGATTTTAACACCCATGAATTGAAGAGATTATCCAAACATTTTGAAATGACAGTGATAGATTTCAAATTCGAAATTATATATCACCTTTTGTTACTGGCAGTTTGCAGCCGAGAGCGATCTTTTCGAGAACTACCTTTATATCCACTTCGGTATTAACGCAGCCATCTTTACTTAGTGGAACAATAACTATGGGTATCATTGGTTGCCCATTGCCGGCAAGTTCCCTGACGCCATGGATCCCCTCCTGCAATTCTTTCTGACACGCTACAGCCACAATGGCGAGGGGCTTATTCTCCCTGACATATTTAATAGCTAGCCGTCCGCCAGGAGCAATGCAGACACCCTTATAACCCAGTTTAATTGCTGCCTGGCGCAATTGATTGACGGGGCAGTCAGGATTGCATTCACAGCACTCTAAACCCTGTGCGGTGTATTTGCCTTTGCACGTATCAGCAAGGCGAAGACAGTGGGGCAACAACAATACCCTTTGCGCTAGCTCTATAACACTTAGTTCTTTTTCCACATCTGTTAACATATTCTAACTCTTCCAGAAACGTATCATATTCTTCTAATAATGGTAATTTTTATTCTCCACCCACGAGATGATATATGCAAGTAAAATATTTTCTCCCCAGCGTCCATCATTTTCCTGACGTTCCATATCAACCCTTTATTTTTTTTTCAGCAGTTGTGAGTTTTTAAGTTCCGTCACGCAGGAAGCACCGATACAAAACATGCAAATCCTTAGCCCTTCAATAATCTCACGAAGGGCTACTATTACAGATTCGGCTGATTCATTCGCTGCTTTCAGCAAAGGTGCAGCAATGCCCGCTGCATCAGCGCCCAGAGCTATAGCCTTGGCTACATCCAGGCCGGTTCTGATGCCACCGCTGGCAATTAAGGTGAGCTCAGTAGCAACAAGCCGCATCCTTTGTATGGATTCGGCGGTGGGGATACCCCAAGAGGCGAAGCTGGCAGCAATATTATTGCTCATCTGAGTATTAGTACGGTATCTCTCCACCTCACTCCATGAAGTACCACCGGCTCCGGAAACATCAATGCCGGCGACTCCAATCGAAGCCAGTTTTCTGGCAACATCATCAGAAATACCGCAACCCACTTCTTTGACGATGACAGGAACTGGCAGCTCATGACATACCCGGTCAATCTTGTTAAGAAGACCGGCGAAGTTGGTATTGCCACCATACTGCAAAGCCTCTTGCAGAGGGTTAAGATGTAAAACCAGAGCATCAGCCTTAATCATATCAACAGAACGGCGACACTCGTCAACGCCGTACCCATTATTCAACTGAATAGCTCCCAGGTTGGCAAAAAGGAGGATATCCGGAGCTACGCTGCGAACCTGATAAGAGAGAGCAGTGGACTCACCATCAATAGCACAGCGCTGTGAACCCACACCCATCGCCATACCAAGATCCTGGGCTGCCTGTGCAAGATTATGATTAATCCGCCTTGCTTCCTCGATACCGCCAACCATGCCAGAGATAATCAGCGGTGCCTTGAGTTTTTTGCCAAATAGACTGGTTGACAGGTCAACACTATCTAAATCAACCTCAGGCAAAGCCTGATGTATAAATTGATAATCCTCGAAACCCGTAGACACTTTTTTAAACTCTACTTCCTCATTCAAAACGATATTCAGGTGCTCCCGCTTACGCCTAACATTGATTGTCGAAAACTTTATAATATCTAACATTTTGCCTACCATCAAAAGCTTCTCTCAACGAAAAATTCAGCACTTCTCCTAATTCATGTTTGCTTAACGGTAAAAGCGATAACAAACTTAACGCTAACATTCTATTCCATTTCTAGCATAAACCTGATAGCAGGAAAATGCAATAGAGAATCCCCCAAACCAGTTACACCCGATGCTCAGGAGGTATCTTTCGCTATCATTATTAAAGTGCAGTAAAGTGACTAAAGTTTTAATTAAGTGTTTTTCCTTATTGTCAGCTCACTTCAAACTTTAGGCTTCCCAACCTTCGTTGATGATGGCTCAATTCCGGAAATACAGAAACAAGAGAAAAGACTGTGGGACAATTTCATAAATTAGTCAAGGTATCCACGTTGTCGAAACCAATCAACAGCATCATATAAAGCCTCCTGTATTGGTCGTGGACGAAATCCGAGAAGGCGTCTAGCCTTTTCTGCTGAAAAGAACATCTTCTTCTTAGCCAGACGGACGCCGACACGGGTGATTCGCGGCTCGTTACCGCCTGTCATCCAGGCCCAGGCCTCTGTTAAATAGGCGATAGGTAGAGCCAGACTGTGGGGCAGTCGAATGCCTGGAGGGCGCCTTCCCGTAATGGCTGCCAGTTCGGTGAGAATCTCTTTCAAGGTCATATCGACGGTGCCAAGCACGTAGCGTTCGCCAATCTCGCCACGCTCCCAAGCCAGCAGGTGCCCTATGGCCACATCATCAACATGAACCAGATTGAGGCCTGTATTGACATAGGCCGGCATGCGCCCGGATGCAGCATCGATAATCATCCGCCCTGTGGGAGTGGGCTTGATATCTCGCGGACCAACGGGTGTCGAAGGATTGACAATAACCACCGGCAAGCCCTGTTCTTCTACCAGTTGCTTCACTTCGGCTTCGGCCATGAATTTGGAACGTTTGTATGGGCCAATCATGTCGGCAAGGGATACCGGGGTATTTTCGTCAGCAGGGCTTCCATCGGGAGTAAGACCTAAAGTGGCCACGCTGCTGGTATAAATGATACGCCTTACCCCTGCATGAACCGCGGCGAGCATGATATTGCGGGTCCCAATGACATTGGTTTCATACATTTCCTGCGGATTAGGAGCCCATAGACGATAGTCCGCAGCCACGTGAAACAAGTATGAACACCCTGCTATGGCCCGATCTAAGGATGCCTGATCCGTTAGGTCACCGGTAACAGTCTCTAGCGGCAAACCGGCAATATTTTGACGATTGCTCTTCGGGCGAACCAATACCCGCACAGAATGGCCGGCCTTTATGAGCTGGCGAAGCACTGCGGACCCGACAAAACCTGTTGCTCCGGTAATTAAGGTCTTCATTTCTCTTTGTCTCTTTTACCCATGTGTCACATAATCTTCATATACCAATGAGCGGCATCTTTGATATAGATAATGTATCGTAATTGTCTTTTTTGTCACTTCCCTATGTAAAAAAGAAATCCTTGTCCCAACCGAAGGGAGGGATCTTCAAGATTCCTCACATTCTGTCGGGATTACTTTTTTCCTTATTACCACGTAGTCCCATCTTTGGGACAGAGCATATTACTCCCAGCATGACGGACAACCGTAGTTAAGGTAGCCCGGGCTGTGTGAAAATTTCGACCCAGATGAATGATGTTCGTAATCTCCACTGGACGCCTGACCAAGCATGATATGAGGCGCAAAGGGTGTACTTGCCCGAATTCATCGATGGAATTCAAAACACTGCGCGGAATAACCATCTTCACCTCATCCATTATGGCCCGAATGACCATATATGGAACCCCGGCTTCTTTGGCCGCCGCAGCAATGGAAGCGCTCTCCATATCTGTTGCCATTGCACCCGTTCGGTGAAAGAAAGCAGTTTTTTCTGCACTAACGGAAAGGACGACTGCACTTTCGGCCAATGTCCCTCGATAAAGTCTGACATACGCTTCAAGTAGGCTGCATAGTCGCTCATGCCAAACTGGATCGACGTGATAAATGGATTGATCCAGGGCAACGATGCCTTCGGGAAGGATAAGGCTTCCGGTAGAGACCCCGGGGAGCAACCCACTGGCGAATCCCCAGCTCACTAGGGCTGTTGCTCCCTTTTCCAGCAAGACCCGGGCAGCCGAGCGCGCCCGGTTGGCTCCCATTCCTGAAAGTAATACCATGCCGCCTTCGGGTAAGTGGATCAAGTCCCCGGCTGAGATCGGTACTTTAGCCAAAATGCGAGCTTCCGCTGCTATTGCTGCTATGATACCCAGGCGCATTAAACGATCTTTTTCCTTCGCAGGTTTAGATAACGAGCCAGGGCCCACAGAGGAAAGTATTTGGAATATCCATGGTACTTCAAGTAGAACACATTGGGGAAGCCGGGCGCGGTAAAATATTCATCTTTCCATAAGCCATCGGCCTCTTGCGCCCGTATGAGGAACTCGGCACCCAGGCGCACTGCCTCTGAATCTACCTGCCCTGCAGCCATCAGGCCAAGCATAGCCCAGGCTGTCTGAAAGGAAGTGCTCGCCGGCCCTTCCCCCGCTTTCATCGGATCGGAATAGGTATCACAACCCTCCCCCCAACCTCCGTCTGATCGCTGTTTATTTTTCAACCAGGTAACCGCGCGCAGAACATGGAACTGATTCAAGGGATCATTGACATTCTCCAGAGCAGCCAGCACAGACCATGTCCCATAAATATAATTCGTGCCCCAGCGTCCAAACCAGGAACCGTCCGGCCTCTGTTCTCGTCGCAGGAAGTTAAGGCAGCTTTCCAATTCCCCACCCCGTTGACCGATTGAGAATAGAAAGGTGGCGCAACGGGCGCTGACATCACTCGTGGGTGGATCGAGCAAAGCACCATGATCGGCAAAAGGAATTTCGTTGAGATAATAATACGCGTTATCAGAATCAAAAGCGGCAAATC
>DASPQI010000021.1:0-12120 GCA_035625045.1 Syntrophales bacterium
ATATAAGGCAAAATACGTGGGTTAAACTAGTAACGCGATTAGTCTCCGTTGTGATTTTCCTTTACATTGATGTTTGATCGGGTTTCTACAGCATTAAATTTCATTCGTGACCTGACAATAAGAATGGAGATAGTCTTATCATAATTCTTTTGACACACAGGGACATTTTACTTACACTCGGCCCATGAAAAAGGGAACTACTAACAAAAAACGTATAGTACTTGTCCACCCGCGTGGATTCAACTGGTTTCCCGGTAAGCGTGACATTACAGATATCGCCAATCGCATGGTCCCTCAAGGGCTGCTTTCCATCGCCTCTTATCTATTAAACCAGGGACACGACGTTTTTGTATACGATTGCCTCGGTCCTGGCGTTTCCTTTGACATCAATGAACAGGCTAAAGCAATTCTGGATTATCTGCCGCAGATTGTCGGATTTTCAGCCACAACGTCTTCATTTATCGATGCCGCGGAAATCGCGCAAAAGATCAAGGAACACTCAAGGTTTATTACAACTGTCTGCGGAGGCGTCCATGTTTCCGCACTTGAAGACGAGCTGCTCCGTTCTTACGGCGCATTCGATTTTCTTTGCCCCGGCGAGGGTGAGATCACAATGACAGAGATTGTTCGCGGCATAGAACCCGCAGAAATAAAGGGATTGATATGGCGTCAAGGTTCTCAAGTGATTACAAATCAGCCGCGTACCCAGATAGCCGATCTGGACAGCCTTCCATTTCCCGTGTACGAAAAACTCAAGGGCTTTCCTCACGATTACCATTTACCTTTATTCAGCTATGTAAATACGCCGGGTGCGACGATGATCACTTCACGGGGCTGTATGCATCAATGTTCATACTGCGACCGTTCCGTTTTCAAAAAAGGGTTCCGTTATAACTCGGCCTCTTACATTTACGAACACATGAAATATTTGCGGACAAAATTTGGTGTGCGGCATATAAATATTTATGATGACCTGTTTACGGCGGACCGCGCGCGGATTGTTGAGCTCTGTGAGAAGCTCGTCCGTCATCCGTTGGGGATTAATTTCAACTGTGCGGTAAGGGTGGGTTACACAGACGATGAATTGCTTAAAATGCTGAAAGACGCGGGCTGCCTCATGGTTTCTCTAGGCATAGAATCAGCGGATCCACAAATATTAGCCAGGCACAAAGCGGGTGTCTCGCTTGATAATGTGCGTGATACCGTAAGGCGTATCCAGGCCATGGGGCTGCGGGCAAAAGGGCTGTTTATGATGGGGCTGCCGGGGGAAACAGAAGAATCTATTAGACGGACTTCCGATTTTATTATATCTTTAAAGCTGGATGACATGAATATGTCCAAGTTCACGCCCTTCCCCGGGGCGCCTCTCTGGTCAACTATCAGGGAAGAAGGGACCTTCAATGAAGATTGGCGGCTGATGAATTGCTTGAATTTTGTCTTTGTCCCGAAAGGAATTGCATCAAAAGAGAAAATGGACCTGCTTTACAATAAGCACGTGAAGCGTTTTTATTCGGATCCTGAGTGGCGCAATAAATTCCGGCGACGTATCTGGCAGCATCGCAGGAGCCTGATGTATTTAATTCGTCATCTGCCATTATTCTGGTCGGCGAAAAGTCAGTTTGAACCTGCAAAATGACATATATGGCGGGATTTGAAATTGAGAGGTAACTATGCGTATTCATCGATGGCTGGTAGCGGCTTTAATAATCTTAAGTTTTTTTATTACCCCAAAGCGCAGTTTGTGATGAGAAGCCCCTCTGGGAATTAGGAGCGGGACTTGCGCTTCTCCATCTGCCTGATTACAGGGGTTCCGACGAAAACAGATTCTACGTGTTGCCTTTTCCTTATTTAATCTACCGCGGCGATATTTTGAAAGTCGACCTGGAGCGCATCTCGGGACGCATATTCAAAACCAACAGGATTTTACTGGACGTCAGTCTATACGGAAGTGTTCCCGTGGACTGTTCCAGAAACAGCGCCCGCAGCGGCATGCCTGATCTGGATCCGACTTTCGAAATAGGCCCATCGCTGGAAATAAGGCTTCTGGAAAACAAACAGGAGCATTATAAATTCAGCGCCACCCTGCCGGTGCGTGCCATTTTCGCAGTAAATTCCTCATCGCTTTATCGTGAAGGTTTTGTATTCAGTCCGAGACTGAATTTTGAAAAAGACGATATAATTCCTAAGAATAGTTATTATTATTCGGTGGATCCGGCATTCGCTACTTCATCGCGCACTGCCTATTCCGCCAGCAGCGGCTATAGCGGTTCCAGGATTACCGTCGGATTAAATAAAGGCTATAAACAACTTATCTTTAATGCTTTTGTCAGCCTGGACTTTCTCCAGGGCGCCGTTTTCGAGGATTCTCCCCTGGTGAAAACCAGATATTCCGTTATGTGGGGTTTTGCCGTTTCCTGGATTTTTCTCAAATCGGAAAAGCTGGTCCCGGCAGATAGATAACGTTTGCTGTTCAACATCCCATTTCTTAAAAATGATTTGACAACATGTTGACTTTTCATTAGATTGAATTGATAATCACGTCGGGCGGAAGGACATTTCATGTTCAAATTTAAGATACCTCTGATTATTATATTCATCCTTCTCCTGACTATTCAGGTATACTCCGCCCCTCCGCTACTGAGCCGTTGGGTAACACTGCGCTCCGATTCCAGGGAACAGGTAAAAGAGATCATCCGCTCCGAGGTGGACAGCCGAGAGGGGTACTCTACCTCCCAGGAGGAAAAAGCAAATCTGAACGCTGTGGAAGATGAAAAGGAAATGGAGGACACGGGATATAAAAAAGCCATCGTTTCCGCCAACAGGGAGTTCGTTCGGGCCAAGAAAAAGCGTGACGATGTGACTACTCAGTTCCAGGTAAGTTCAACAGAACTGGAAGAACAGCAAAAAAACATCAAGACAATAAAGACCGGCATCGATAATCTGGACAGCCAGATCACCCGCTACAACCAGGACATCAATACCCAGCAAGCTGCTCTTAAGAAATGGCTCCAGACCGAAAAGCAGGGCGAAGCCCTGGCGGCTGTTATCTATACCCGTGGGTTCAAGGATAAGGCACACACTTTGGAAAGCATGGCCGATCAAACCTCGGCTCCTCTTATGGCCCAATATATGGGCACCTACATACAGTCCTTTACAAAAGTCATCAACGCCGTCCTTTCCGTCGATTTCATACGTGCAATCGAGGAGGGAACAGCCAAATGGAACAATGAGGAACCCCTGCGTATCGAACTGGAAAAGGGAAATAAAGGTACGACTTATCTGCGCTTGAAACGCTATGAATTATATCCCTTCCAGCCCCCAAAAGGTGGTAGTGTCAAACCGGCGCCTGCTTCAAAAAACATTCAGGCTACCGTCGTCACCTCGAAAAAAGAACTGGACACACTCCTTGTCCAAAATGGCTATTCCCCGGCCAATTATGATTTGACCCGCGCCTACAATGCGGTCAAGGAGACTGCGCAGATGAATGCAACTGCCGAAGAAGGTCTTCAGGAGCAGGTTCGTTCTTTCCAGGACAGGATTAATTCCCTCCAGGAAAGGATCTCCTCCGCCCGGTCGGAAAAGGAATCCCAGCTATCCCTCCTGAAGAGGAAGGAAGAACAGTATAAGAAGACATCGCAGGATACAGCCGCAGTGCAGTCGAACAAGGAAGAAGCAGACAGGGCCTTCCAGGAAACCCAAAAAGCCCTCCACGATATCCGTCGTATCCGGGAATCCATAATCATCAAGACCGCCCTAGCCACTGCCCGCGGTTCCCAGAGTCCTGCCGAGGCTTCAGCAGAAGCTGTTATCGACAAGCTGGCCGAGGTGAAGAATGACGCGAAGACGCAGCACTCAAGCTCTACTACGGAAGTAACCGATTTCCAGGTCACGGCGGAATCCTCGATACAGGCTGTCACGGAAGCTCGCATCACTTCGGTTCGTTTGATCTCTTTTATCAATGAAGGGGACAGTGTCCGCGTGAAAATGGCCTTCCGGGTAAGGACAGTGCTGGAAGAGACAGGAGAAGAAGGGGCCAGGGAAGCGCCGCAGCCGGCCCCTAAGACCACACCCGAGAAGAAGATTGCCCGCGTGGTGCCTCCTCCTGAAAGGCCATCCGGTGAGGAGGAAAAGAAAAGTATAACGACGCCGGAACCTGAAAAGGTAACGCCTGTCAGGCCGCTCGTAAAGAGGAACCTTAAGGCGCTGGGATCCGGTGAGATCAAGGATGTCTTATTTGAGTTAACCAGCGTCAAGATATCGGGCGGCGAGCTTTCCGTCTTCGTGGACGTGACCAACATGGCCGAAGACTCCAACCGCTATGTGGCCATTTACGATGAGAACTACCGCTTCTGGAAATCGAAACTTAAGGACACCGCGGGCAAGGAATATGAAGTCTCACAGGTCGTTTTCTGGAAAGGGGATCAGAAGACATCCATGTACTCGGTAGGGGTGCGGGGAGTGCAGGCAGACGCGGGATCGACGCAAACGGCGCAGCTCATCTTCAAAAAAGTCCCTTCCAATCTGAAAACGATCAAAAAACTGACGCTTCACCCATTCGTCTCTTGGCGCGTGGTTTTTATTTGGAAATGGCAGGAGCAGGACCTGCCGTTCGAGAATATCCGTGTGAGCCGATAGACCTCTCATCAGGAAAGAATAGCCCGTCTTCTATGATTCGAAGAATTACCGAACGTCTAGCCAAAACGAAATATGTTCGTGAGGCCCTTGAGGATCCGATTGAACTTAAAGATATATGGACAGAGCCGGATGCCCGGATGATAGTCGGACTTTTTCTCGTGGGATTCAGCTACATCATCGGATGGCCGGCGGTCACGGCCCTCGGCATATTGGCGGTCTACTTCCGTGAACCCTTGATTGCCTTAATTGGCGGACCGGCTATTTATGGCCTTTCCCATCTGGTCTTTCTGGTCGGTGCCTGGCTCGCCGGAGCCGGACGTGCAAGGATCATGATGAGATATCTCACCAAAGTTCTCTTCAGAAAAATCCTTCACCAAGACACAAGACCCTTTCCGGTGTGAAGGCTTATGGCAAGCTATCCCTGATACAAGTGACACTCCGCTTGGCTCCCCAAATTTTGTCGGAACTTTCTTTTAAAAAGAGAAGATTGCCCCCACATTTACACCGTACTGGTTTGTTCTGCTTGAGGGCTCATAGGCAACATTGATTGCACCGTTATATATGTATGCAACGTTGTCGCTCTGACCTATTTGGCTGTATTCATACCAGGGCTTTAGAACAATTGACCACGATCGTGTCAGTTTGTATCGGACGGGGAGTTCAGCGTACCAGCCAGTTCTGTTTCCCAGTTTAAACTCAGGATCGGTGTTATTGGAGTTCCAGTCGGAAAAGTACGCTCTCATTCTGCCAAAGAACATTACGCGCAAGCCACCGTTTGGCTCTATGACAAATCTTTCTCCGACGTTAAATTCAGCCCCAACGCCAACAGGAATATAATGCCAGTAGTACCTTTCATTTACTGATATGACATTTGCTATTACTACTGCCTCACCTCTCGACCAGTATCTATACCCATATCCTGTATAAGGCTTGATGGAAATATCCTTTGTAAGGCCGAAATTGTATCCTATATCAAACTCTCCACGGAAAAGAAATTGATGATTATCATTTGAATATTTTATATGTATTGCCCCACTCTGGTCAGTTCCATCATATTCAGTGTTACCGTAGGAGTATTCAAGAAATATCTTTGAGTAAATGAAATTTTTCTTATTATAACTCCATCCAAGATAGACGCCGGGCAACCACCCGTTTTCAGTGCTCTTCACCGGAGCTGGCAGATCTTCTTTATAGTCAAAGTTGTAATACATGAAGCTTAATTCAAAACTCTGATTCGCAAAAAACCTTCTGGCTTTGGATTGATATTCACCGCCGCCGGTATCCTTTGCCTGAGTCTCAACTACTTTTTCAGCTGCGACAGGATCGCGTTGTGGTGTTTCGGCAGCTCCGGAAAAACCGGGGAATATTAAAAATAACAATCCGAGTAAAGCACAGGCAAATTTAACATTCATAAATCAAGCTTCCTTTTCCCAGTTTATAATAATGATTGACATCTACACACCTCAACATCTGTTTATCAATTTGGCTTGGTAGCATATTCAACCGTATTATGCAATTGAATCACGCTAAAAAATTTCATATGACGGTTGGGCTGTGAGAATAAACAAATACCATGCAAGATCTTTTTATCCATTATTTGTATACTCCATCTCAACATTTGTTTAATCAGATCTTTTATGCTAGTAAAAAGACGTTATATATACCTAATGTTTCTTTTAATTAAGTAGGTACGTGTTCCCATGATACCCATTCGCGATACGATTCCATCCAGAAATTATCCCGTCATTAACGTACTTCTTATTGCGGTCAATATTTTCTTCTACCTGGTGGAAATGTCCCAAGGTGAGGCACTCAACAGGTTTATCTATACCTATGGTCTTGTCCCGGCCCGTTATTCAATACATAAGATAGCAATGCATTTCAGTCTCTCCCAGCAGCTTCTCTCCCCTATTTCGTATATGTTTCTCCATGGGAGCTTCTGGCACCTTTTAGGTAATATGTGGTTCCTTTATATTTTCGGGGACAATGTCGAAGATCGTCTTGGGCATCTGAGATATCTCTTTTTTTACCTGCTCTGCGGGATTTCTTCGGCATTCACCCATTTATTCTTTAATCTTGACTCCATGATGCCGACAATCGGTGCAAGCGGCGCCATAGCCGGCGTGATGGGTGCATACTTCGTCCTCTATCCCAGATCAAGAATTGTTACGTTGATCCCCATCATTTTTATTCCCTATTTTGTAGAACTTCCTGCCGCGATCTTTTTAGGTATATGGCTTTTTATGCAATTTATCAGCGCGACGTTAATAAGCACGGAGGCAGGCAATATCGCTTGGTGGGCGCATATCGGGGGTTTTATCTTTGGTGCGTTGTTTCTAAAATTGTTTCTTCTGATGCCGGAACAGGGCATTTCCCGCAAATTAAGTCAGGCTACTGTGAGGAGAGATACTCCGAGGCTGCATATCACCCGGCCTGTTTCACAAATGGGTGATTCAGATCTTTATGCAGACCTGTCTATTACGAAGGAAGAAGCTGCGCGGGGTGTAAAAAAACTTATCAGCATCCCCATTGGTTATCAAAAGAAACCCCTTGTTCTCAATATCCCATCGGGTACTGCTAATGGTACAAGACTTCGTCTGGCAGGAATGGGGAGAAAGACAGATAACGGCGAACGTAGCGATCTCTATCTCAAGATTAATGTCATGGAAGATTAAGACGAGACTTGAGATGCCTGGGTTGTGAGCAATAACGATAAACGACTTAGCGCATCAAATGGCCTATATACAATACCAGGGTAATGACCAGGATATGCAGTATCCACCAGCCCGGTTGCCAAAATAAAAAGCGATGCATAAAATCCTCCTCTCCCAACTTTAGGCGTAAGTCAATAATGTGTTTGCCCGATCATACTTCTACCATAAGCTTGCTAAGCAGATACATTTATTTCCATATCAGATTGCCTAAAGTATATACAACACTCAGGGCGACAATATGTACCCACCACCAGCCCATATTCGGATAGCGGAAGAACCTGCCCTTGCGAACGGCATTCTCAGGCTGTTTCAGCAGCTCCAGCTCGAACAGCGCCTTGCCTAAAACAAATTTCGCCCATAATATTGCTATATCCGCAAGCAGTGTTTTAAACAGCAGCGATTGCAGTGTCCACACTTCCGGGACATTTTTTACAGAAAAATGAGCCATGGCAATAGTCCCGATAATCGCAGTCATGCCGTTGAGCACATAGCCGAATGCCACAGTCTGGCGGAAGCAAAATAAAACGGTGATGACTACCACGCTGAGCATCCCCGATACGGCCGGGATGACATCCCATGGATCTTCACCCAAAGGATGGATGCGGCTATGCAGCAAAAAACCGCCTAATGCGAGAAAAAACAGGGAACAAATCAATAAGACCCGCATATTTTGTTTTTGAGTCATACGTCACCTCTTTTCGATTATGAGTGTCAGCCGGTCCTATGACTGGCCAAAAGATCAGGCTGGTACGAAACAAGTCCATCGCCTTTTATCTGCATGATGGCTGGGGAGTGCCGTATTTAGTTAGGACAATCTGCCAGAGTTGATTGCACCTGGCGCGGAAAGCCCCGGCGCATGACAGCAGATAATATTCCCACATACGCTTGAACTTGTCATCATATCTGATCTTCAGTTTGGTCCACGCCTCCTGAAAGTTTTTGTGCCAGGCCATCAAGGTCTTTTCATAGTGGGGTCCCAGATTGTGCAGATCTTCCATAACAAACAACCACTCAATGGATTTACCGATCTGGGTAATACTGGGCAACATGCTATTCGGGAATATGTATTTATTTATCCAAGGATCACATTGTATCAAGGATTCATTGCCGCCGATGGTTTGCAGAAGAAAAATACCGTCATCTTTAAGGTAGCGATGGACAGCTTTCATAAAGGTTTTGTAGTTTTTCTGACCTACGTGTTCAAACATGC
Organism: Syntrophales bacterium; assembly: GCA_035625045.1. Classification (GTDB taxonomy): domain Bacteria; phylum Desulfobacterota; class Syntrophia; order Syntrophales; family UBA2185; genus DATKLL01. The sequence goes on from DASPQI010000021.1 coordinate 8,560, forward strand.
CGATGGACACAATCTTATCAAACAAGCCCTGGAGGTCACGGTAATCACATTTAAGTATTTCAACCGGCAAGCCTTTGCATGATTCTCTGGCATAACTGATCTGTTTTTCGGATATATTGACGGCAGTCACCTTACAGTCGTAGTGTTCCGCAATATACTTTGCAAACCCTCCCCAGCCGCAGCCGACATCCAGTATATGATCGCCTTTGACAAGATTGATTTTTTTGCAGATCAGTTCGATTTTTTTTTGCTGGGCTTCATTCAGGTCCTCCGTCCCATCGAAATATGCACAACTGTACTGATTGTACGGGTCGAGAAATGACATGAACAGTTCATTATCAAGATCATAGTGCCGTTCGGCAACAATGCGGGAGCGCATCTTTGACTGCAGGTTGAATATGGCAGCAGTAAGAGTAGGTATGAGGAATTTAAAACCATCTTTGATTTTTGTATCTAGACTGGCTGTCAGTATCTTACATATGAACTCATCCAGTTGCTGGCAGTCCCACCATCCCTCCATGTATGATTCACCGAGACCCAAATTCTTGTTATGTAACATCTGCGGGAAAACCCGGTCATCTCTGACCCGGATATCCCATGGACTGTTGCCGTTTATCTTAACATCGATGGGGGCAAACATTTTTTCGATTATATACCGATGCCTGAACATTGCGCGCCTCCTTCTTGCACGGCTTATTATATGGGCCTGCTATTTTGAAGACGGTCATTGAAATGGCAAGTAAATGATCCACCTTGCAATCGTAAAAAATGATTAGTTTAAAGTATGGAAGGATACAATAGTAGTTGAGTGGCTGGAAAATGGTAGGTTAATATTACTATGTGGGAGATATTTGCCATTGTAGTATTTAACTACCATTATACTTACATTAAATCAGTCTTGTATTCTACTGACCGTCAATTTATAAAAATTATAAGTGATAGGAATAATTATTTAAATTAACAACATTGAAAAGGAGAGTAATTATGACTTATCTGCCGGTAATATTATTTGCAATTGCGGCACTCGGTGGTTTGACGTTAGTTTATCTAAAGTTCAGCGGACAAACAATTCCCATGTCTCTTGCTATCATTCATGGGCTTTTCGCAGCTGCAGGTCTCGTTGCATTAATAGTTAATGTCGCTTCTGGTATTGCAAACACACTGATGAATATTTCTCTGGTGCTATTTGTTATCGTGGCCATAGGCGGTTTTATCCTTTTTTCATTTTACGTCAGGAAAAAAGAGCTTCCCAATGCGCTGATCGCTATACATGGAATAGGCGCGGTTATTTCCTTTGTCTTGCTGTTGATTGCTGTATTTGCATAGCATTCATAGTCGGAAATGTATTTTGGTTTCTTTAGATAACACAATCAAGGATTGGTGAAACAGATTGGTTTTAAAAAGGAGGATGCATGCGAAAAATAATTTTGGTCTTTTTGGGTGTCATATTCATTACCGGTTATGCCCTGGCTGAGGAAAAAGAAATACAGATGTACTTGGTGAATGATCAGGGTATCGGCAAAAATATCGGTGAGGTCACTGCCACTGACAGCCAGTATGGTCTTATTCTCATGCCGCAATTAAGGGATCTTCCACCAGGCATACATGGATTTCATGTGCATCAGAACCCTGACTGCAACCATGCCATGAAAGACGGCAAACATGTCGCTGCGCTTGCTGCTGGGGGACACCTTGACCCTCTCAAGACAGGCAAACATGAAGGGCCATACGGTGAAGGGCACCTGGGGGACCTCCCCGTCCTTTATGCGGACACAGGCGGTAAGGCGACGGTCCCCGTGCTTGCACCCAGGTTGAAAGTTGCAGACTTGAAGGGAAAATCACTGATGATCCATGCCGGCGGTGATAACTATTCGGATACCCCCGAAGCGCTTGGCGGTGGCGGCGCCAGGATTGCCTGCGGCGTGATTAAATAAAGCGAAATGTCGAGTTGCCCGAATATTTTATGGGACGGATGATTCGGTTTATCCATCATGACATAGAAAATAACCTGTTTGTGGAGATAGCAAAACTATCTTTTCTTCCTTCTGTACAAAGGCCATCTGCGAATGATCTCGGAGATGGCCTTTGCTATTCAATAGTGACCTTACTTGCTTAAAACACCTTTTGAAAATCCCTGTCTTTGAAGATTGTCAGTATCATCTGATCGATCAGTCTGTAGGCACCTTTCTCAAGTGCCTGAGGATCCTGGCTGGATACCGGATGCGCGGCTGCGGTAAAATCCTTCTGTAATTTATTCTCGCCATTTTTTAACAGCAAAACCTGGAATTTCACCTCCTGGTCTGTCATCGACGTCAGGATTAGCTGGAATTCGGTGGCTCCCCTCACTGCTGCTTGCGCCCGCGGAGGTGGTGCGGGACCCCACCAGTAAGGGTGTGGACCCCAGTAGCCGCCGTATGTCTGATCATAGACCTTCATGCCCATCTGCTGAAAGGCCTTCTGAAAACAGTACCACAGATAACTCTCAAGGTGTGTTGTGGCTTCGTAGTACACCTTATTGTCGGCGCTGTTGTATCCCCAGGTCTTCGTGTTGGCAGCCTGGTTTATGAAATTGTCGAGAATCACGGTCTTGCCTTTATAACGGCCAAAATCCGCCGTACGGAAACCCGGGGTGTAGCTTTCCTGTTTCATGGTCACCTTCGAACCTGCGGCGCATCCGATCATCAAAAAAGCCGCAATAAGGCATACTATATAGAAAACCTGAAATAATCCCTTTTTCATTATTTACCTCCTCTATCCTTTTTTATACCATAGACTTGAAGAGAACTGCTTTTTTAATGGCGAAGTATAGGAAACAGATAATTATGAGTCAAGAAGAAAATAACCACAATATGGCATGATTGCATATTGGAGTACTGTCCCCCGCTGGCGGGGTTGGGGGTGGTCCTATGTAAAATAACCGACAGTCGAAAATATTCTCAAGTTGCTTTATCAAATGTCTTTTGGTATCGTACCGGCGCATTGATCTTCATTACCACGGCAGGAAAAAGGTCTTAGCAAAAAATGGCTGACAGGATTGAAATAGGATTCAAAGAAGGGATAAGAGACGCTCTCGGGGAAAAGATTAAGAGAAGAATCATCGAACATTTACACATCAACGTTGATTCGGTGAAAACTATTGAAGTCCACACCATCGATGGAAATTTGTCTAAAGAAGAACTGGAAATGGCCGCCGCCGGCCCTCTGTCCGATCCAATCATCCAGAATTTCACCATCAACAGCGGCCTGGCTGACAGGTTCGACTGGATGATTGAAGTAGGATTCAAGCCGGGGGTTACCGACAATGTCGGAAAGACTGCCAGGGAGGCTATTGAATTGCTCCTGGGGAAGGTATCAGACTGGCTTTCCGGGGTTCACACGTCAAGACAGTATGTGATTGAAGGGTCGATCCGCCGTGAAGACGCGGAAAGGATAGCTTCAAGCCTGCTCGCCAACGATCTCATTGAGCGGTACGCAATCGTTGATGGAAAATCCTGGGACAAACGAAAGGGCATGTCCGCCTATGTGCCACGCGTCCTCGGTGAAGACCGCCTGAGCGTCGAA
>DASPQI010000022.1:0-13356 GCA_035625045.1 Syntrophales bacterium
GCTGTTAACTTTTTAATATCTCCCTTATTGCCTCACAAACATAAAAGACGTCATCATTCTTCATGTCAGGGAAAAGCGGCAGGGAAATGATCCTGTCCGCGGCACGCTCCGTTTCCGGTAGCATTCCCATGCCGGTCGCAAACTGTCTTTTGACATAACTTAAAAGGTGACAGGCCGGAAAATGAAGACCGTAGCCGATATTGTACTGAGACAGCTTTTCCATGAAGCTGCCCCGATCCATGGACAGGATCTTAACAATAAACAAGTGCCAGGCATGAACATGAGGATATTCCGGCACGTCGGGCAATTCCAGCCCATCCACACCTTTCAGACCGTCCATGTATAATCCCGCGATTTCACCTCGGCGACGATTGATGTCTTTCATTCTTGATAGCTGCGCAAGGCCGAGGGCCGCTTGAATATCGGTCAGATTGTACTTGAACCCCGGCATTTGAATATCATACTCCGGGTTCCCCCCTCTTCCATAGCGCTTCCATGCGTCTCTCTCAATACCATGGAATCTTAAAAGTCTTAACTGATTTTCCAGTTTATCATCGCTATGTGTTATCATACCACCCTCGCCGCTGGTAATATTCTTTATTGGGTGGAAAGAAAAAATGGCGATCTGTCCGAATCCCCCCGCGTGGATGCCCTTATAATAAGTGCCTACGGCGTGGGCGGCATCTTCAATAACAGCTAACCTGTGTTGTTTCGCAATTTCCAGGATCTTGTCCATATCGACCGGTGCCCCGGCAAAATGAACCGGTATAATAGCTTTTGTTTTGCTGCTGATTTTCCCCTCTATCATATCTGCATTTATGTTCAAGGTATCATAGTGACAGTCAACAAAAACCGGTTTGGCTTTTAGCATGGCAATCATATTTATCGTGGAGGCGAATGTCATGGACGGTGTTATGATCTCATCGCTTTCACCGATTCCCAGGGCAAGAAGCACAAGGTGCATACCGGCTGTAGCGGAACACAGAGAGGTCGCATGGGATGCCCCTGCTAATTCACAGAATTTATCTTCAAATGACTTACAGAGCGGTCCGGTGGTGATCCACCCGGATTTCAGGCAGTCAACAACGCCTTCAATCTCTCTATCACTGATAGAGGGTCTGGAGAGGGGTAAAAAATCTTCTCTGATTTTCATAGCATGTTTTTATCTAATTAAGGTGTATTAAGGAATAACTATCATTATTCCACAGAACATTCAAAGAGTTTACCTTTTTTCTCAGCCTTTCCACATTTTCACGTTCCGTGACGCAGAAGATATCCCTCTTTTCCTGATAAAGTCTGAAAAATTCATCAGAAATAAGGAAATATCGGGCTTTTTCTTCAGGAGCAAGTTTCTCCACGCCAGGCCGCAATTCGCCGATGTCATCTACAATGGGTGTTCTCCTCCCCGTATAAAAATCAATACCGTAAAGCGACATCCCATACTGATAAAGCCCTCGATCAGTAGGAACGTAGTCTTTTATAACATTAGCAACCGGATAGGCGGATTTATAAGGTGTCAGGAATTGGGACATAGGGAATATCAGCAGACTGAAAAAAAGGAACGTGATTGCATAGATCGTAATAAACCAGCCTCTGCCCCATTTCTTTCGGATGAGATCCGGTAAAATCATCATCGCGATCGAAAGTAAAACTGGAACGGCCACCCATGGCCACCATTTGAAAAAAGGTATGCCGTGTTCTTTGAGGAAGGAGGGTACAAGAAGTGCCGCAATGAATAAGAGCGATTGTAAGATGACGGGCAGATGATAGAGAAGCCCTGATGACCGGCTCTTGTTAAGATTCAGCTTGAGAACATCGTCATGGACTCTGAAAATATGACCCATGAAAACCGCCAGCGGCAGGAAAACAGGGGTGATGTAGGGAATAAGCTTGGATGAGGAAAGGGAAAAGAAAAGAAAAATAAAGCCTAGCCACGTGATTAAAAAAACCCTTTCCTCAAAAGCAAAAAGAGAAGCTATTTTTAGGCCGCTTTCTTTAACAGCCTTCAGCAGAAACGCGCACCAGGGCATTGTGCCGGCTAATATTATAGGAATATAGAAATAAATCGGCTCGCTCCTGGAGTGTATGGTCGTTGTATACCTGAGGAAATGTTCTTGCACGAAGAAAAACCAGAAAAAGTCTTCGTTTGCCCTTTGCACAAGAACCAGCCAAGGTCCGGCAATGGCCAGGATGATTACAATTCCTACAGGTGAAAAAAGCCTGAATATGTCACGCCATCTTTTAGAGAATAAAAGCCATATTACAACAATTGCAAACGGAAAGACTATGCCAATGAGACCCTTTGTGAGGAAAGCCAGGGTACAGAGAAAGTAAAAAAGATAGAGCCATTTTTTTCTTTTCTCAGCTTCTGAAAAATACCTGTATCCCGTCCATACAGCAGCGCAGACAAAGAACGCCAAGGGCATATCCAGGATATTAATCCTTCCGATAGCAAAATGGTAGAGGGATGTCGTCAAAACGGCAGCAGCATAAAAACCTGCTTTTGAGTCATAAAAAAAAGACCCTATGGAATATACAAGAAGGATGCATCCCCAGGCGCAGAGCGCAGTAAACAACCTGGAAGAGAATTCATTCTCTCCAAAGATTTTAAATAGTAGAGCAGTCGCCCAGTAGCACAAAGGCGGCTTTTCCAGATAGACGGTTCCCTTTAAATGGGGTGTTACATAGTCTCCGGAGTGATTCATCTCGCTGGGGATAGCGCTGTAGCGTCCCTCATCAGGCTCCATCAAGGGCATAACCGTCAAAAGAGCCACATAAATTATGAATGGTATGACAAAAAAAATGAGTGTTTTATTTTTTATATAGTTCATAAGTTATCAGTTAAAATTTTCGCTACAAATAGGATATGTATTTCGGGTTATTTCTTAACACTTCTTTTGCGGTTCTTCCACAGCTTTCTTGCAGTTCTTTTTTGATAGGATAAGAAAGATTGTCAGTCAAATTAAACGAATGCTATTTATTAAGGAAGAAAGAGAAGTGAGTTAACAGTGCCGATCAGAAGAAATATAGTATCGTAATTTGATTTTTGTAATCTTGAATTTATTTCTTGATCTTATATTTAATGGCAGATTCTAAAATACATTCAGAATGCAGAATGACGTTTTATTTCGATCTATAAAAGAGTCAAAATAAGAAACAGCGAAAGCTATTTCTCAACCGGGAGCCCTTTATTCCTCCAATCCACAATAAAATTATCGGGCAGATAAAGGACTTTTACATTTTTAAAGCCCATCTTAATAACAATTTCAAATGCGGGACGGTTATTGGGGCAATCTATCCAAGAACAGCAGCCGCAGTAAAGAACAATATCCTTATCACGAGGCAAATCTTTAATGGAAGATTTAAGCATTTGCAAACCGTCACCTTTTGAAGCAGGGCCCGCATACGACGCGCCTTTTATATGTCCTTTTGAATAAAGACTCCTATAGCCTACGTGGTAAATATAGACTTCCTTTGAACCTTGTTTATTTAGCAGCGATGCAAGCTCATCAACTATAATAACATTTTCTACCGTCCACGGATCACCCGCACCTATGCTCTCATTCTTCAATTGCATACCCGCGTCGACCTGTGCAAAAGAGCTAATGGAAAAGAAAAGACAAAATGCAGCGATTAAATAAATGAATATATTCTGTCCCTGCATAGGCCACCTCCGTATAGGAAGAATTCACGACATGTTTACTCAATATACAACGATGCTTGATTAAATTCCATCCGGAATAGTCTGATTGTGAAATTCTAATTTCCTGGATGCATCTAAGCGTAAGGAGATATAAGATGAGAATTGAAGGGCAGTTCGTAGACCCTTTCTGATTGACATACAAAAAGATTTCTCTTATACAATTCCTGCAATGTTTATCATCGATGCACACATCCATTTCTCAAAAATAGCGAGCTTTCAGGAAGCAGCTGAAAAAGAATCAGGTTGCGATTATTCTTTGACCGGTCTTCGGACAGACCTGGCGCGCAATAATATCCTGGCGGCAATTGGAATGGGGCTTCAAGAAACTTTCCGTTTCGGGTTTCCTGATCAGGCTGCTGCAAACCCCATGGAGCTTGATATGTCCGATTCATGGCCTAAAGAGCTTTTTTTCTGCCCGGGGATCAACCCCCATGAACTTTCCATTGCATCCTTGGAAAAGATCGAAAAGGCATTACAGCATCCTAGGGCCGTCGGAATAAAACTATATCCCGGCTATTACCATTTTCCTGTGAATGATCCAATTTATGCTCCGATCTATGAACTGGCAGCTCAATTCAATCTTCCTGTTGTCATTCACAGCGGAGATACCTTCTCTGACCGGGGTCTGCTCAAGTATTCCCATCCGCTCGCAATCGACGAACTGGCTGTAAAGCATAGGCGGAATATCTTTGCCATTGCGCACCTGGGAGACCCATGGGTAAAGGAAACGGCAGAGATCATACGTAAAAACCCGAATGTGTGGGCCGATATTTCTGGGCTTCTGGTGGGCAGCAGATCCTGCTTTCAAGAGATGGGGTGTGAACCTCTCATTCTCAATGAATTTCGTCATGCCCTTATTTATGCTGCAAGCTGGGATAAAATCCTCTTCGGAAGCGACTGGCCGCTTTCCCCCTTTGATGCGTATCTTGATTTTGTTGAGAGGATTGTCCCCGAAAAACATCTGGAAGGCGTTCTGGGGAAAAATGCACTAAATATTTTTCCCCGGATTACCGAATATATAAAACAGAGAGGGTTTAATAAAGCGATTTAAAGAGACTTACATGGCCTGTCATTTATACTCATGGATTCTGGGGTTGCTTTTTTCTGCGGCGCTGGTTATTTGCCCCTCTTCAGCAACAGCGGACTGGACACCTCTTATCGAGCGCCTCGTGGCAGACAAATTCGACGAGCTGACGGTAAAAAAACTCTTTGCCCAACCGGGCGTTCAATTTGATCCGGGTGTCATGTCATGCAAACTAAAGGAACTCATAAGAAACCGCTTAAAGAAACATGACGCAGCTTATACTCGCAAGTTAAGAGCCGCTTATGCTCGCTTCTTAAGACCGGAGATGATTGCCGGAGCACACTCTTATGCGGAGAAAAACAATGATACTTTGCAAAAAATAGACAAGGAATACTGTGTTCCCAAAGAGGTTGTCATATCTATCCTGCTCGTGGAAACCGAGCTTGGCCGCAATCTGGGAGACCGAAGTGCATTCATTACACTCGCAAGCATGGCTTTGAGCTCCGACCTGGAATCCATCCGGCCCTATCTCGCGCCTAATCTGATTACTAAGAAAAATGAAGCTTTTGCAAAGCAACGCTGCCGCGAGAAGGCCGAATGGGCTTATGAGGAGCTTAAGGCCCTGATCAGGTACGCCACGGAAAGGGGCATCGACCCGCTAATTATTCCCGGTTCACTTTATGGAGCGATAGGACTGTGCCAGTTTATGCCCTCGAAGATCCCTGAGTATGGTGTCGACGCGGATAAAGACGGGTTCATCAACCTCTTTTCAGAACAGGATGCGCTTTATAGTGTGGCCAACTACCTGAGCGCGCACGGCTGGGGATGTGGAATTAGTATGAAGAAACAACGCCAGGTAATCCTTGCCTATAATTACAGTGACATCTATGTCAGCACCGTTCTGAATGTGGCCCGGAAGCTGAAACAGAAAAGTCGCGATGTATCGGCTACGAACGGTGAATAACTTGACTCGTTGTATTATGCTGAAATTTCAGTGGGCAACGCAGTGACTGAATGCCTTCAGGGTTTCCGGCACTTTTAACGGAACGTCAATGGGCCTAATGTATTTCATAACAACAGGAGCTTTATCCTTGACGTTCAGTTTTTCGAACAGGAAGTAGAACTGGTTTTCCAGTTCATCGCTGATCGCACACAGTACCCCTTTCGGGAGATTCCACAGCTCCTTTTTGAACGGACCAAACCCCTTCTTCCTGGTCTTGTAGATGAACTGCTCTTCCGTATCCGAATCTTTCTTCTCGCTTTTGAATTCAGTTTTAATGAGACCGTATATCTGATCCCTGAGATCGGACGGGAAGTGCTTGCTGTCATAGATTATATTCTGGAACCCGGTTGCCAGATGGATTTCGGCAGTACCTGTTTTAGGAAATCTGTCAAAAGCCTCATTGGGAAGTGTTGAAGCCCCGTGCTGGACTGCACCGGCAAGACCAAATTCCGTTCTTGCGACCTTGGACAACTGCTCAAGGGTATTAAAGTCCAGCTTGACCTTGGCGATAGTTCCATCAGGCAGGGGAACCCCTCCGTGAGTCGTACCAGATTGGACACTGATCTTACTGATGCCCTTCATATCCGCGCCGCTCTTATGGAGGTCTTCCAGATATCCTGACATATAGGCCCGCAGTTCTTCAACAGTGCTGTTCTTACCGCCTACCTCTCCAATTTCGCCACCGACTGATATTTCTATGCCGGCAGGCTGCAGATCCCGGATCATGGTGGTCAGTTCTGCGGCAAGGCTGTAGTTTGTTTTCTGCTGTTCCGCTACTGTTGGTTTCAACAAATCCACAAGGGTCGATGAATCAATATCGATATTATAAAATCCTGCCTCGATAGCCTCCCAGATCAGGTCTTTGACTTTCTGAACCTCCTTGGCAGGCTCAGCAGAATATTTTTTCGCGCTCAACTGGAAATGATCGCCCTGGAGAAAGATAGGCCCCTTGTATCCGACTTTAATTGCAGCAGCTGTTATTGCGCAGGTGTACTCTTCAGGACGCTGAAAGGTATAGTCGATTTCCGAACGGGCAATTTCGAAGATCACAGGACCAACATTGCCCTTCATGGCAGCGTGGAACACAGCCTGGGCAATATCATAGGTAAGTGCCCTTATATTGATAGCCGGTACGGTGAAACCTGCTACTTCTTTACGACCCATCGCCTCGTACAGCGGCATGATAGACGATGAAAGAATTCCCAGTGATGCCCCCGTCCTGCGTATCAGCCACCGTGAGGCCTTTCTAACTTCCTCCTGAGGACTGAATACGGCCGTAAATATCAGATCGTCAATGAGTGAACTCCGGAGCGTTTTCTCATCCTGCACCCGCACATCATTGCCTGAAATCTTCAGAAACCCTTCCAGACCCCTTTTCAACTGATCTATGCTCTCGCAGACAGTCGCCATAAATTTCTCCCCTCAACCATTAGCAAGAAATTCCTTCGCCTTTTCCACCTCAAAACGGCTTCCGATATAGATCGGACAACGTTGATTAAGTTCTGCTACGTTGATGGACAGGATATCCCGTTTGCCGTCCGTAGCCATACCGCCGGCCTGTTCAATGATAAATGCCATGGGTTGCAGCTCAAACAGAAGCCGCAATTTCCCGTTGGGGCTTTTCTTGAGCGCCGGGTACGTAAAGATACCCCCCCTCTTGATTAGCATCTGATTGATATCCGGTACAAACCCTCCGCTGTAGCGGAGCTTGTATCCTTCCTTTTCCAGGAATTCTATATATTTGAGGTGCCCCGGGGTCCAGTCTTTTCTAAGTCCGCCCAGGCTGTATATGTCTCCTCTTTCCTTCAAGGTAATGTCTGCTTCGGAAAGAACATATTCCCCTTCCCTGTTCAACACAAATTCATGAGTCCCTTTTCCCGCGGAATAGACCATTGTAATCAGAGGGCCGTAAGTAATGTACAAGGCCGCTGCCAGCGTTTTCCTCCCTTCGGCTAATATCGGCTCCTTATGAATGCCGATTATCGTTCCTATGGCCAGATTGGTATCGACTAAAGAAGAACCGTCCAGGGGGTCTGCAGTGATGAAGTACTTTTCTTCTCCCTTGCCGATCTGAATTACTGAATCCTGCTCTTCTGATGCATATTCCCGGACGAATCCTGAATACTCGAGCTGGTTCTTGAGAATTTCGTCGGCGCTTCTGTCCAGAGTCAACTGCTCTTCGCCATAAATGTTCCTGAAGCCTGCCAGCTTCCGATTTGACTCATGAATTTTAGCGGAGATGTATTTCCCCATGACGGCGATCTGCCAGATGAGCCTGCGCAGTTCAATTTCCACCCCTGCCTTCCACATGTGCCTGCGCAGATCAACGGTAAATTTTGTATAGTCCGAAATGCCCTCTCCCATGGCTGTCCATCCTTATAAATTTTTTGTTATTTTGTACCAATTAATTATAATTTTGACAAGGACATTTTTATTTTTCGTCTTATAGATTTTAAGGAAACAAATTGTAACTGTTGCGGGGATGTGTTAGTAATTCACCACATTTCAAACCATTCAAGAGAACGGTGATTTCATCAATTCTACTTTTATATAACTCAGAAAGTATTTTAGGAGATTTTACATGACCATAACCAGAGAAGAAGCGCTTGAGATGTTGCACCAGCACATCAAGAATGAGAGAATGCTGTATCATTGTTATGCATCGGAAGCAGTGATGAAGGCACTGGCGCGCAGATTGGGGAAAGATGAGGAAAAGTGGGCTATTGCAGGGCTGCTCCATGATCTGGATTTGGAAACCGTGAACGATGACCTATCCATCCATACACGGGAAACAGAGAGGATTCTCAGTGAGATAGGCATCGATCCTGAGATTGTTGACGCAATCAAGATGCACAATGAAACGGCCTGGGGAGTGAAGCGCAATTCCATATTCCATCACGCCCTGGCTGCCGGTGAGACCATTACCGGCCTCATCGTTGCCACCGCCCTTGTCTATCCCGATAAAAAACTGGCAAGCGTAAAGGCAAAATCAGTGACCAAGCGCATGAAAGAAAAGGCCTTTGCTGCATCCGTCAACCGGGATACGATTATGGAATGTGAAAAACTGGGCATCCCACTCGACGAATTCGCAGAGATATGCCTGCAGGCGATGAAAGAAATAAGTGATCGGCTGGGATTATAAGCAAACTAAAACTATCAGGCAGGAGGATGAAATAATGGGAAAGTCGTACAAAATCGCTGTAATTCCAGGAGACGGGACAGGTCCCGAGGTTGTTGCAGAAGGATTGAAAGTCCTGAAGGCTGCATCGACAGGGTGCGGATTCAAACTGGATCTCTCCCGTTACGACCTGGGCGGTGAGCGATACAAGCGCACCGGCGAAGTGCTAAGCGATGAGACCCTTGAAGAACTGAGGAAGTATGATGCAATCTACCTGGGAGCCATCGGACACCCTGATGTAAAACCGGGCATCCTGGAAAAAGGCATCCTGCTCAAGCTTCGCTTCAGCCTGGACCAGTATATAAATCTGCGGCCCGTCACTCTGTACCCCGGAGTGGATACGCCGTTGAAAGACAAAAAACCGGAAGATATAGATTTCGTTGTCGTACGGGAAAACAGTGAAGGCCTATATGCGGGCGCGGGTGGGTTTTTGAAGAGAGGCACGCCGGATGAGATCGCCATACAGGAATCTTTGAACACTCGCAAGGGCGTGGAGCGATGCGTGAGATTTGCCTTCGAATACTGTCGCAAGCGCAACAAGGCAAAGAAGCTGACGCTTTGCGGAAAGACCAACGTGCTGACATATGCATTCGACCTGTGGGAAAGGACATTCTATGAAGTGGCTAAGGAATATCCCGATGTCAAGACTGATTACGCCCATGTGGACGCAGTATGCATGTGGATGGTTAAGAACCCCGAATGGTTTGATGTCATTGTAACAGACAATATGTTCGGCGACATCATAACCGACCTGGGCGCGATGATACAGGGAGGCATGGGAATAGCCGCGGGCGGTAATATTAACCCGCAGGGCGTGTCTATGTTTGAGCCTATCGGCGGTTCGGCACCTAAATACACAGGCCTGAACATGGTCAACCCGCTTGCCGCTATCATGGCCGGACAGATGATGCTGGAGACACTGGGTGAATATACTGCAGCGGCAGCTATAGAGAAGGCTGTAATGGAAGTTGTCGCGAAAAAGCTGAAAAGCCTCTCCGCCGGCCATATGGGCTACTCAACGACAGAGGTAGGCGACCTGGTGGCCCGTTTGATTTAGGCAACCCGCAAAACAGAAATAATTCAATCACTTCAAAACGCCGTTCCAAGACTGATTCATGTCGACGGCATTGACATGCCTGGAGAACGTGTCGATAAAATGTAAAAATGTCGACACGTTTTTATTTAGTGTCGACGGCATCGACATGTTTATTTCGATAGCAGCCTATACAATTTTACGTTCAAATAAAGTGTTTCTTTGCCGATCTTATGCGGTTTAAGGATACCGATTTTCTCTAATTCCTTTAAATACTCTGCTGCAGTCTGGCGTTTTGCGATCCCACCGTTAACAACAAATTGGCCTTTCGTATACGGCTGGCGGAAAATAAGCTCTATCAGCTCCTTGGAGTACACCCGGGCAGGCAGTTTTTTTCGCGCTGCTTCCATCGTTTCTGCCATCAAAGCCCGAATCGCCAAAATACGTTCGCGAGTAAATACGGCAGTGTTTTCAACTGCACTCAGCATGAAAAAAATCCATGGTTCCCACAGACTCTTTTCGGTCACCTGACGCAGAAGACGATAGTAGTCATTCTTCTGTTCAATAATTGCCTTGCTTAGATAGAGTACTGGCAGGTCTAGCAGTCCGTTCATGACAAGAAAAAGGATATTAATGATTCGCCCGGCCCGCCCGTTGCCGTCAGAGAAGGGGTGAATCGCCTCGAATTGGTAATGGATCAAAGCCAGCTTGATCAAAGGATCGATATCTTCCTTGCCGTGAATGAAATCTTCCAGGTTCTTCAGCTTGTCCCGAATGATTGTTTCTCCTTCGGGAGGGGTATAGATGACTTTTCCGGTTGCGGCATTGACAACAGCGGTCCCGGGTATTCGACGTATACCGCCGGAATGTTCCTTGATTGTTTGGACAATATCTATAAACAAGTTGGTGGCAAGGACAGGTCTATTTTTTAAGATTTTGTATCCCTTCCATAGGGCCTCTCGATAGCGAAGAACCTCTTTCGTAGCTGCATCCGTTTTCTTGTTTGATGCCGCAAACGCCCTAAACAGGGCGTCGCTGGTGGTTATAATATTCTCGATTTCAGAACTGGCTTTGGCTTCCTGCAGAATCAAGGAGTCTATCAGCAGCGCCTGATTAGGAATCGTTTCGCCCAAACCTTTCAACTCCGCCAACGCACTTCTGGCCGTGATTGTTTTTTTGAGAATTGACTTGGTCTCCACATCCAAGTTGGGTGGTAGTGGTAGTAGATCATTGTAAGGAGTATTTGGGTCAAACGTCATAGCCGATGCCTTTTGGATTAGCCCAATGAACGTCAGCGTTGAGGGTAATATTGACTTGATGATTCATACACCTCAGAGCAGAAAATTTCAATGATAAATCAAATGCTACCATAAATAACTCAATCAAGAAGATTTCGTTCTACTAAACTTTGAATCTGATAAGTTTCAACCTTTACATCATTCCATATTTTTTGAGTTTTATATGCAGTGTACGCCGGGTGATGCCGAGCCGCCTGGCCGCTTCACTTTTGTTTCCGCTGGCCATTTCCAGGGTTTTCATTATCGCCTCCTTCTCGACCTCTTCAAGCGGCATATCTTCTTTTGATACCTTTAGCGAAACTTCTTCCGGCAGCTCCTGATCCCGAACAGTAAGAACTAACTCCCCTTCTCCTAAATAATCTGAGCGTGACAGCACAACGCCCCGTTCCACGGCATTCATAAGCTCCCGGACATTGCCCGGCCAGTTGTATTTCAATAGCCGATCCATGACCTGAGGGGTGAATCCCTTGACACTTTTATGATTCTTTTTAGCAAACATATTGAGAAAGTGCTGCGCAATTAGGGGAATGTCTTCCCTCCGCTCCCTTAATGAAGGTACATTAATCATCACCACATTTAGACGGTAGTAAAGATCATCACGGAAGCGTCCGGCTTCCATCTCTTTAATCAAATCCTTGTTCGTGGCCGCAATAACCCGTACATCGACCTTGATTACTTCATCACCCCCGACACGGGTGATTTCTCTTTCCTGTAAAACGCGCAATAACTTTACCTGCATGGCCGGGGACATTTCGCTCACTTCATCCAGAAAGAGAGTGCCTCCTTCAGCCTGACGGAATTTTCCCTCCTTTCTCCTGTCGGCGCCAGTAAAGGATCCTTTCTCATGGCCAAAGAGCTCGGATTCGAGCAGAGTTTCGGTAATCGCCGCGCAGTTGATTTTCACGAAGGGGCCGTCTTTTCGCAGGCTGTTAAAATGGATGGCGCCCGCAATCATCTCTTTTCCGGTTCCAGATTCGCCGGTAATCAGGACTGTTGCTTCGGAAGGCGCAACCTGGGCGATGGTTTCCAAAAGTCTTGCCATGGCAGGACTACGCCCGATCAGGTTTTGTCTGTTAAACTGTGAAGCAAGACTCTCCCGGAGATAGCGATTTTCTTCTTTGAGGCTTGTATGTTCCATAGCCCGTTCAATGGTAAACTTCAGTTCATCGAAATCGAGCGGCTTTGTAAGATAATCGTAGGCCCCTTCTTTCAGGGCTCTTACCGCCGTTTCCACCGAGGCATAGGCGGTCATGATTACCACGGGAATGGCAGGATTTATTTTTTTTATCTCGGCAAGGGCCTCCAACCCGGAGACCCTGACCATGCGGATATCCATCAATACCAGATCAAAAGCCTTCTCTTGGACAGCCTCTATGGCCTTCTCTCCGTCACTGGCCTCAGCAACATCATAGCCCCATCCGCCGATCAGCGTCTTTAGCATTGTCCTGTGTGCAAGATCGTCATCAACAACTAAGATAGTATTCTTTACCTTCATGTTTTTGCTAAGCTCCGTGCAAAATTGCTCCGTTGGTTCAAGGTAGAAACATGAATCAACAAAACTATGATTGACCCTCAGAGGCCGTCCCGGTCGGCAAAAAGACCGACACAGTGGTTCCCTTTCCGGATGTACTCTTCACTCTGATTTCACCGTCATGGGCTTCAATTATGCGATAGACGATGGCCAGTCCAAGACCTGTCCCCGAAGGTTTGGTAGTGAAGTAAGGATCAAAGATGCGGGTCAGATCCTTTTCATTGATCCCTTTTCCCGTATCGGAGACATCTATCCGGATCATGCGGTTGCCCTGCGACGAGCCTCCCCCCCGCCCCCTCCAGAGGGGGACAAGAGATACTAAAAGTGTACCGCCTTTTTCCATGGCTCCGATGGAATTAATGTACAAATTCAATAGCACCTGTTTTATTTTGTCCGCATCGATCAGGACATCCTTGACATCTGGGGAGAGATCCGCGCGTATGTCGATCTTTTTCTCACGCGCTTCACCTTCGATCATCTTCAATGTGTGCCGTATCACTTCATTTATGGAGGTCAACCGCCTGTTCATTTCCATCGGTCTCGCAAATTCAAGAAGCTGGCCGATAACCCGATTTAGTCTCTCCAC